>DUOR01000417.1 GCA_012838715.1 Actinomycetales bacterium | reverse complement strand
TCCCGCCCCGCCGCCCGGTGACCCGGGCCCCGACACCCCGCCCCGCCGCTCAACCTCACCGACCCCACCAGCTTCAACTCCCCCAATGGCGCCATCTGCCACTTGATGGCCCCGCCCCGGCCCCTTCCCGACCGCGCCAACGAGCAACCGGGCCACTGCCAGGCCACCCGGCACCCCATCGGAGGCCCATGGGAGCCCTCCAACCACGCCGCGGGGCGCCCGGATCACGCTTAAAGAGCACTGCTCGCCAAGCTTGCGGTTATATCGCCCCCGCGAAAAATGAAATAACCGCGAACTTGGTGCGAAAGAGGGCAAAACGCACCAAAATGGCGGTTATTCCGTTTCGCGAAAAGCGGGAATAACCGCGAACTTGGTGCCTTGCCCCAGACCTCCGCGGCGCCGAAAATCCGTTTCGCGGCAACGCCCGGAATCGGCCCTCACAGCGCCGCTGCGGCGATGGACCCGGTTCCGGGGTTGAGGCCCATCGCGACGTCGGAAAGCGCTCTGCGGGCATTTCAGGGAGTTCCGCCGTCGGCGGCCTAAAAATTCGGCGATGGCAACGAAAAGCGGAGGCCACCGCGGCCGAAGAAGCTGCGGTGACCTCCGAAAAGTAGCCGGCGCGGCGGCGAATCCGGCCCCGCGGCCCGGTGGTGGCCGAGCGCTAGGCCAGCGCTAATCCAGCGCTAATCCAGCGTTAGTCCAGGCTGGCGCGGGCGCCCTGGAACCAGCCGGCGGCGCGGCCGAGGAATTCTTCGCGCTCGAGGTCTTCGGCGCCCTCCGGGATCATGGCCAGCAGCGGGGCGGAGACCATCAGCGGAATCTGCTCGATGACGCATTCGGCGGAGAGGTCCTTCTCCTCGGGGACCTCGCCGATGACGACGCCGGTGATGTCCAGGCCGCGGGCGCGGCAGGCCTCGATGGTCAGCTCGGAGCTGTTGAGGCTGCCGGGGATGGGCGAGGTCACGACGGTGACGGGCGCGCCGAGCTCGGCGGCGAGTTCCGCGATGGACCAGTTGGAGATGCGCACGAGCACGCCGCCGGTGCCTTCGACGAACACGGGCTGGCCGTCGGCGGCGAGGTCTCGGAGGCGGTCGGCGGTTTCGTCGAGGTCGAGTTCCGGCAGTTCGGCGCGGCGGGCGGCGAATGCGGGCGGCAGCTCGTCGGGGTAGCGGGCGAATTCGTGGGTGTTGCCGCAGCCGGTGAGGCGGCGGATGTTCTCCAGTGAGCCCTCCCCTTCGGACTCGCCGGTTTGGGCGAGCTTGACCACGATGGGATCCTCGCCGGCCGCCATCGCCTGGGCGACGAACGCCGCGGTGGCGGTGGTCTTGCCGACCCCGGCGCGGGTGCCGGTGATGATGTGGATGCCCCTAAAGTGCATTGACGGAAGGTCCTTTCCAGTTCCGCAGGTGCTTTCCGACGCCTGCGCCATCGACCCGGTGTGCACTCCGAATCGCCTTTACCCCAACGATATCCGGTGTTTACCGGACGTTGCACGTTGGGGTCGTCACATTCGGTAAACACGGTTCATGTTCCGCACCTTACGGCGTTGACCAGGCAATACGGCACCCGTTGTTCGGGGCGTCGCCGGGGAACGTGACCAATCTGACCGGCGCGGGGACACACGACATTGAACGCCCACCTGGTCGGTTGACCTAGTGGACGGGGCCGCCGCGAAGTAGGGCCGCCCAGAAGTCCGGGCCGCCGCCCACGAAGCCGCCGCCCGGGCCGCCGCCTAGTAGTCGGGTTCGTCGATGAGGTCGACGTCGGGAAGCAGCGGTGCGAGGTCGGGCAGGGCGTCGAGGGATTCGATGCCCAGGAGCTCCAGGAACATGTTCGTGGTGACGTAGAGGTGGGCGCCGGTGCTCGGTTCCTCCCCCGCTTCGGCGATGAGGCCGCGGGCGAGGAGGGTGCGCATGACGCCGTCGACGTTGACGCCACGCACCGCCGACACCTGGGCGCGGGTGGCGGGCTGCCGGTAGGCGACCACGGCCAGGGTTTCCAACGCCGCCCGGGACAGTTTGGACTGGGAGCCGTCGAGGAGGAAGGCTTCCACGGCGTCGGCGTGGTCGGCGCGGGTGTACAGGCGCCAGCCGCCGTCGACTTCGCGGAGGTCGATGCCGGAGCCGCGGAGGTTCAGTTCCTCGCGCCACCCCGCGAGGGCGCCGCGGACGTCGGCGACGTCGACGTCGAGCACCCGCGCCAGATCGATGGCGGGCACCGGGGTATCGACCACCAGCAGGATGCCTTCGAGGGAGGCGCGCAACGGGTCGATGTCGGGAAGCGTCATGGTCGGTCAGCTTACCGGGCGGGCCCCTCGGCGGCCGGGGGCTTAGGCTCGGGGGCGTGCTTGAATTTCTCGCCGCCAATACGCTCCTCGCCCTCGCGGTGATTCTCACCGCGGGGTTCGCCCTCGGCCGCATCCGCGTCGCGGGGTTGAGCCTGGGGTCGGCGGCGATTTTGTTCGTGGCCATCGGCCTGTCCACGGCGAACCCGGGCATCCAGTTGCCGCCCCTGCTCTACCAGTTCGGGTTGGCGCTGTTCGTGTACTGCATTGGCCTGGCGGCGGGGCCGGCGTTTTTCCGGACCCTGCGCAGCCGCGGGCTGGCACTGAACGTGATTGCGGCGGGACTGCTGGTGGGCTTGACGGCCCTGGCGTTCGTGCTGGTGCGGTGGTCGGGGGCGGATGCGATTGCCGGTGCGGGCATGTTCGCCGGCGCGATGTCGTCGACGCCGGGCATGGCGGCCATTTTGGCGGCGGTGCCCGATTTGCTGCCGGCGGGCGCGGACCCGGACGCCGCATCGGCGGCGGTGGTCGGTTATTCGCTGGCGTATCCGGGCGCCGTCATCGGCATCATCCTGGTGGCCGCCATCGGCGCGCGTTTGCTGCGCGTGGATCACGTCGCCGATGCCCGCACCGCCGGGGTGCTTGCGGAGGAGCTGCATTACATCGGCATCCGCATCGGCCCGGGGCGCGAACTGACCGTCGCCGAGGTGCCCGAGTTCACCGCAGCGCGCATCATCACCACCCGCGTCGCGGAGCGCCCCGCCAACACCGGCGTGCCGACGGATGCTGCCGCGGCCACCGGCCCCCAGCGGCTGGCCGATCCGGAGGACGTGCTCACCGAGGGCTGCGTCATCATGGTGCATGGCACCGCCGGGGAGCTGGACAAGGCCGTCGGCATGCTCGGTGAGCGGGTGGCGATGGACCCCCACTCGTCGGACCTGCAGTTCGTGCGGGTGGCGGTGTCCAACCCGGATGTGGCGGGCCGCACCATCGCGGAGTTGCGGACCCTGGAGGACCACGGGTTCACCATCGCCCGCCTGCGCCGCGGCGACGCCGACGTGGTGCCCGCCCCCGACGATCGGCTGCAGCTGTCGGATCGGGTGCGAGTCGTCGCGCCGCGGCAGCGGATGGGGGCGGCACGGGCGTTCCTCGGGGATTCGGAGAAGTCGTTGGCCAGCCCGGATCTGCTGCCGCTGGCGCTCGGCCTGGCGCTGGGTTTGGCATTGGGCGCGGTACCCATCCCGATGCCCGGCGGCGGCACCCTGACGCTGGGTTTCGGTGGCGGCCCCATCATCACTGGCCTGGTATTCGGTGCCCTCGGCCGCACCGGGCCGGTGCGCTGGCAGCTGCCGTACCACTCCACGAAAACGCTGGAGGCCCTGGGCATGGCGCTGTTCATGGCCGGGGTGGGCACCACCGCCGGCGCGGGGTTCCGGTCGGCGCTGTCGGACCCGACGAGCCTGCTGTACATCGGCCTGGGCCTGGCCATCACCGTCACCAGCGCCGTGGCCACCGTGGCGCTGCTGATGGGGTGGCGAAAGCTCACCTTCGACGAATCCATTGGCGTCGCCGCCGGTTTGACCACCAATCCGGCCGTCATCGCGTACCTCAACGGCGCCTCCGGCACGGACTTGTCCGCCCGCGGCTACACCACGGTGTACCCGGTGGCGATGGTGGGCAAAATCGTCGCGGCGCAGGTGCTGATCATGTTGCTGCTGTAGGTGAGTGCGGCGCGAGCCTCCCCCGCTCCGCCGGGCCTCGGCCGCCCCCGTGGTGTGCCCTGGCACGATTGGAGTCATGTCCACGCTCAAAAACGTCCTGGATCAGCTGCGCGAGAATCAGCCGAAGGGCAAGTACGGCATCGCCTTCGAGAAGTTGATGGTGAATTTCTACCGCACCGATCCGGTGATGAAGAGCCAGTTCGACCAGGTCGTGCGCTGGGAGGATTGGCGCTACAACGGCGGCAAGACCGACTCCGGCATCGACCTGGTGGCGCGACGCATCGAGGACGGCAAGTGGGCGGCGATCCAGTGCAAGTTCTTCAAGCCGTCGACGTGGATTGGCAAGGGACACCTCGATTCCTTCTTCGAGGCCTCCGGTCGCTCCTTCGAGACCGAGCACGGCCGGGAGCATTTCGCGCAGCGCACCATCATTTCCACGTCCGACCTGTGGTCGTCGACGGCGGAAGAGGCGCTGGCGAACCAGCTGATTCCGACGAACCGCATCGGCATGGCCGAGATCGCCGAGTCCCCCATCAACTGGGATGTCGCGTTCCCGGGTTCGGAGATTCAGATCAATCTCTCCCGGCGCGAGACTTTTTCACCTCGGCCGCATCAGCAGGAGGCGATTGACAAGGCCATCGAGGGTTTCGCCACGCATGATCGCGGCAAGCTCATCATGGCGTGCGGCACCGGCAAGACGTTCACGTCGCTGCGTCTGGCGGAGCAGGTCGCCGAAAACAATGGCGGCCGGGCCCGGGTGCTCTTTCTTGTGCCGTCCATTTCGCTGCTGTCGCAGACGTTGAAGGAGTGGACGGCGCAGGCCCAGGAGCAGGATCACCTGCGCAGCATGGCGGTGTGCTCGGATTCGAAGGTGTCGAAGAAGGCCGAGGACATCGCCACCTACGACCTGCAGGTGCCGGTGTCGACGGAGGGCGCCGACATTGCCGCACGTTTCGCCGAAGGCAAGCGGGCGAAGGGCCTGCACGTGGTGTTTTCCACGTATCAGTCGTTGCCGGCGGTGCATGATGCGCAGCGGCAGGGTCTCGATGATTTCGATCTGGTCATTTGCGATGAGGCGCATCGCACCACGGGTGTGACGCTGGCCGGCGAGGAGGCGTCGAACTTCACCAAGATTCACGATGCCGGCTACATCCGCGCGGCCAAGCGCTTGTACATGACGGCGACGCCGCGGCTTTTCGACGACGCCGTGAAGGGCAAGGCCGCCGATCATTCGGCGGAGCTGGCCTCCATGGATGACGAGGCGATTTACGGCCCCGAGTTCTACCGGCTGGGCTTCGGCGAGGCGGTGGAAAAGGGCCTGCTTACCGACTACAAGGTGCTGGTGATGACAGTCGATGAGTCGGTCGCCGCCGACGCGATGGCGCGTTCCGGTGGCGAGCCCATCAACTTGACCTTGGCCTCGGCGATGATTGGCGCGTGGAATGGTCTGGCGAAGCGCTCGGGTTCCCTGCAGGGCAGGAAGGGCGGTTTCGACGAGGGCGCCGAGCCGATGCGCCGGACGGTGGCTTTCGCCCGCGACATCAAGACCTCGACGCAGATCGCCGAGTCTTTCCCCGGGTTGATCGAGAACTACCGGCGTCTGCTCGAAGAGAAGTCCGCGCTCAATGACGTCTCCCTCCATAACGTTGACCTGCACGTCGAGGCGAAGCACGTCGACGGCGGCATGAACGCGATGGAGCGGAACACGAAGTTGTCGTGGCTGGAGTCCCCCATTGACGATCAGGACACGCGCATCCTCACCAACGCGCGTTGCCTGTCCGAGGGCGTTGACGTGCCCGCGCTGGATTCGGTGATTTTCTTCAATCCGCGTAACTCCATGGTCGACGTGGTGCAGTCCGTGGGCCGTGTGATGCGCAAGTCGGAGGGCAAGACCGACGGATACATCATCTTGCCGGTGGCGGTGCCGCCGAATGTCTCGCCGGCGCAGGCGTTGAACGACAACACGCGATTCAAGGTGGTGTGGCAGATTCTCAACGCCCTGCGCGCGCACGATGATCGCTTCAACGCCCAGGTCAACTCCATCGCACTGAACGAGGGCAACGTCCAGGAGCTGCCCATCGAGGTCGGCCACGTCGATGGCACGGACCCCTCCGATCCTGCCGCCGACTCCCCCGCGTCCGACGAAGCCACAGCCGACGCCACCGACGCCGACCCGAAGCAGGCGATCGACGCCGCGGAGAAGAGCCCCGCTCCGTATCAGGACAACGGTGAGCTGACGCAGCAGATTGCCCTGTTCTCGTTGGAGCAGTGGCAGGAGGCGATGTACACGAAGCTGGTGGACAAGGTCGGTTCCCGGACGTACTGGGAGGATTGGGCCGACGATGTGGCCACCATCGCGGAAAATCAGGTCACGCGCATTAAGGCGTTGGTTGCGGGTGCCGACGCTTCCCTTCGGCGCGAGTTCGAAGCTTTCGTCGAGGGCCTGCGCGGCAACCTCAATGACGCCATCAGCGACGATGACGCGATCAGCATGCTGTCCCAGCACCTCATCACTGCGCCGGTGTTCAATGCGTTGTTCGAGGGTTACGACTTCGTGGAGCACAACCCCGTCGCGCGGGTCATGCAGCGCATGGTCGCGGCGCTGCAGGGGGCGAATCTGGAGTCGGAGACTGAGTCGCTGGAGAAGTTCTACGACGACGTCCGCAACCGTGCCTCCCAAGTGACCAGCGCCTCGGGCAAACAGCAGGTGATTAAGGAGCTGTACGAGCGCTTCTTCCGCAAGGCTTTCCGTAAGCAGTCCGAGGCGCTGGGCATCGTGTACACGCGCGTGGAAATCGTGGACTTCATCCTCCGTGCCGCCGACGACGTGTCGAAGAAGCACTTCGGCCGCGGGCTTACCGACGAGGGCACCTGCATCCTCGACCCCTTCGCTGGCACCTCGACGTTCATGGTGCGCTTGCTGCAGTCAGGGCTCATCGAGCCGGAGGACCTGCCGCGCAAGTACGCCAAGGAGCTGTACGCCACGGAAATCATGCTGCTGGCGTATTACGTGTCGGCGGCGAACATCGAGACCACCTTCAACGCCTTGCAGACGGAGGCTGCTTTACGACGCGAAGAGCCCGCCCCCGACTACGTTCCCTTCGCCAATATCGCGCTTGCCGATACGTTCCAGATCCACGAGGACGGGGACATCCCGGACCTCAACGTGTTCTCGGCGAACAACGACACGATTGAACGTCAGAAGGCCGCGCCCATCAATGTCGTGATCGGTAATCCGCCGTACTCAGCAGGGCAGACGAGCGCTAACGACCTGAACGCGAACCTGAAGTACCCGTCCCTGGACGAACGCATCGCGCGAACCTATGCCGAGAAGTCGACGGCCACCAACAAGAACTCCCTGTACGACTCCTACCTGCGTGCCTTCCGCTGGGCGACCGACCGCATCGGGGATCAGGGTGTCGTCGCGTTCGTGTCCAATGGCGGCTGGCTCGACGGCAACACCGGCGATGGCGTGCGCCTGTCGATGGCCGAGGATTTCACGGACCTGTACGTCTTCACATTTC
>DUOR01000416.1 GCA_012838715.1 Actinomycetales bacterium | reverse complement strand
CGACGGTGGCCTCCTCGTTGAGGGCGGGCAGCACCACGGACACCGTGGGGCGGGGGCCGTCGCCCGGCACCGGGGACGCCTCAGGCGCAGCGGTGGCGGCGGGGGCTGCGGCGCCCGCGGATGCGCCGGTAGTGGCGGCAGTGGCGGCGGTACCGGCAGGGGTTTCGGTCACGGGTTCGGCACCCGGTCGTTGATCCAGCACGCACTCATCATCGCAGCACCTTCACGGCGGCACCGTCACTGGAGGCCCCGGATGGTGGCCAACGGGGGGACCTCCCCGCGGATGGCGCCGACCATGCGGCAGACGTCGACGGTGTCGGCGACCTCGTGGACGCGGAACATGGCCACGCCGTGCTCGGCGGCCCAGGCGGTGGCGGCCAGGGTGCCGGGGACGCGGCCGTCGACGTCGCGGCCGACGGTCTCGCCGACGAAGTCCTTGTTGGACAGGGCCATCAGCACCGGCCAGCCGGCGTCGACCAGCTCGTCCAGGCGGCGCAGGAGCTCCAGGCCGTGCCGGGTGTTCTTGCCGAAGTCGTGCCTCGGGTCGACGAGGATCATGTCCTCCGGGACGCCGCAGGCGACGGCCCGCTCGGCCAGGGCGGAGGTTTCGGCGATGACGTCGGCGACGACGTCGTCGTAATGCACGCGGAACGGGCGGGTGCGGGGCACCGCTCCCCCGGTGTGCGAGCAGACGTAGCCGACGCGGTGCCGGCCGGCGATCTCCACCAGCTCCGGGTCGTGGCCCGCCCAGGTGTCGTTGACCAGGGTCGCGCCGGCGGCGATGGCGGCCTCGGCGACCTCCGCGCGCCAGGTGTCCACGCTGATGGTGACCTTGGGGTGCCGCTCGCGGGCGGTGGCGATGGTGGGCACGACGCGGTCGATTTCCTCGGCGGCCGACACCACCGGGCCCGGGCCGGCCTTCACGCCGCCGATGTCGATGACGTCGGCGCCCTGCGCGATGACCCGGTCGATGCGGGCCTGCGCCGCATCCTCCGCGGCGGTTGCGCCCCGGTCGTAGAACGAATCCGGGGTGCGGTTGATGATCGCCATCACCGCGGGCAGCGGCGACGGCTGGAATGCCGAACGGGGGCGTCGGCAAGCACGTGCGTCGGTCACGGCCGGTCCAACAGGCCCCGGTCACCGTCGCGGTGCGCGCGGGCGACGGCGCGGCGGGCGGCTTCCTCGCGGCGGTCGCGCTCCTGCCCCTCGTGCGCGGCGACGATGTGGTCGATGGCCTCGTCGATGGAATCCGTGACCAGCATCAGATCCATGTCCTCGGGCGAAATCATGCCCTCGCCGACGAGCTTGTCGCCCAGCCAATCCACCAGGCCACCCCAGAACTCGGTGCCCAGCAGCACGATGGGGAACCGGGTGATCTTTCCGGTCTGCACCATGACCAGCGCCTCGAACAGCTCGTCCAGCGTGCCGAAGCCGCCCGGCAGGCAGATGAACGCCTGCGAGTACTTCAGGAACATCGTCTTCCGCACGAAGAAGTAGCGGAAGTTCATGCCCAGGTCGACCCAGTCGTTGAGGTGCTGCTCGTGCGGCAGCTCGATGCCCAGGCCCACCGACATGCCGTCGGCGTCGTACGCGCCGCGGTTGGGGGCCTCCATCAGGCCGGGACCGCCACCGGTGACGCAGGCGTAACCCGCGTCGACGATGGCCTTGCCCAGCTCGCAGCCCTGCTTGTAGTACGGGTGATCCTCCTGGACGCGGGCGGAACCGAACACCGTGATGGCCTTGCGGATATCGGCCAGCGCACCGAAACCGTCCACGAACTCCGCCTGGATGCGCAGCACCCGCCACGTGTCCGTGTGCAGCCAATCGTTGCTCGGCTGCGGGTCCAGCAGGCGGCGGTCGGTGGTCGACCGCTCCGGCGTCACGTCGCCGGAATCGCGGACCATCACCGGTCCGCGGAGCTTGCGCTTCTTCTCGGGCGAGGGGGTGCGGTGCGGGGCCATGTCGGTGTCTCCTAGGTGGTCCGTTGCGTGTGGTTCGTGGTGCGGCGCCGGTCAGCCGGCCGGAGTGGTCAGGTACCGGTGCAGATCGCGGTACAGGTCCCCGATCATGTGGACGGGAATCTGCTCGTCGCGCTTGTGGCAGAAGGCGGGGTCGCCGGGGCCGAAGTTGACCGCCGGCACGCCCATCGCCGCGAAGCGCGACACGTCGGTCCAACCGAACTTCGGCTTGACGACGCCACCCGCCACCTCGACCAGCTCCCGCGCCGCCGGGTGCGACAGGCCGGGCGCCGCCCCCGGGATTGCGTCGACGATCTCGACGTCGATGAGGGGGTCGTCGATGGCCAGCACCTCCCCGAGGTGAGCGAGCGCCCCGTCCGCGGTGCGGTCGGGGGCGTAGCGGAAGTTGACGTGGGCGGTGGCTTCGTCGGGGATGACGTTCAGCGCGACCCCGGCGTCGACCCGCACAATCTGCAGGCCTTCACGGTAGGTCAGGCCATCGACCTCCGCAGTGCGGGCGGTGTACGCGGCCACCCGATCGAGCACGGGCAGCAGCCGGTTGACGGCGTTGTCGCCGAGCCAGGAGCGGGCCGCGTGGGCGCGGGTGCCGCGGGCGGTGACGCGGGCGGTGACGATGCCCTGGCAACCCGCCTCGATGACGTTGCCGGAGGGTTCGCCCAGCAGGGCGATGTCGCCTTCCAGCAGGTCGACGCGGTGTTCCGCGAGGTACTTCAGGCCGTTGTACTTCGCCTCGATTTCCTCGGCCTCGTACATGATGAGCGTCAGGTCGCGGGTCAGTTCCGCCGCTCCCGCCAGCATGGCGAAGGCGTGCAGGTACACCGCGTCGCCGCTTTTCATGTCGACGGCGCCGCAGCCGAAGAGGGTGTCGCGGCCCTCGGCGTCGGCGCCCCGGCGGGAGGGGACGTTGTCGGCGATGGGCACCGTGTCCAGGTGCCCGGCGAGGATTACCCGCTGACCGAAACCCCGGTTCGTCCGGGCGATGATGTTGTGCCGCACCCGCTCGACCGTGATGGCCGGGAATTCACCGGTGGCGTTGACCTCCCCGGCGACGGCCCGGACGGCGGCCTCCACCGCGTCGGCGATGCGGGCCTCGTCGCGGGAGACGCTGGGGATGTCGATGAGCGCGGCCGTCAGCTCCACCGGATCCGCGCGCAGGTCGAGGCGGTCCACCGCGGTCGCGGCGGACTCACCGGCCGCGGGGCCTGCGGGGTCTGCGGCCGCGGGGCCGGGCGTCCGGTCGGTGTGCGGGTCAATTCCGTTGCTGGCGTTCACCTTGTCCAGCGTAACCATCGAGCGCGCGGAGAACGCGGGAATGCAGGTCGGCCGCAATCCCGTCGGTGGCGTCGCCGTCGGGCGGGGTGCCGGCCCCGAGGTACGCCGCGAGTTCCTGCGGTTCGGAGGCGACCACCTCCGTCACGCCGCCGCGCCCCATCCCCCGCAGCGCCGGGAGCTCCGCGCGG
>DUOR01000038.1 GCA_012838715.1 Actinomycetales bacterium | reverse complement strand
GGGGGCCGCGGGACGTGGTTGGGTGGCGACGCCGCCCAGGTTCGGGCCGACGTCATTCAACGGCCCAGGTTACCAGGCGGCCCGGACCGTCCTTTTCAGGAGTTCTCCGAAAAATGGTGGGCGGCCAGCACCGGTTCGCCGCTGACGTCCCACGTGGATACGGCCGTCCAGTCGCGGCCGCGGGTGACCACGACGCCGACCGTTCCGACGATGGTCACGTCCGGCCGCGGCGACCCGAAATCATCGGGGAACGCCACGTCGAACTCGGCGGGCACGACGACGGCGCGCTTCGTCAGGAAGTTCAGCCGCGACGCCTCCCCGTCCGTCGCGCGCGCCGCGGCCCGCGTCAACGTGCCGTGCGCCAGCCGCAACCGATCGGTTTTCCGGGCCACGGGGTCCTCGTCGACGTCGAAAAGCCCTCCCTGAGTAGGGGTTTCCCCACCCGCGGCGACCTTCACGCGCGCCGCCGCCAGTCCCCCGCCCGTGCTTTCCGACGGCGCCGCACCCGGGAATCCCGGTCCCTCATTCGGGGCCTCGCCCTTCCGGTACGCCTCGGCGACCGCGCGGGCCCGCAGGTCGGCGGCCTCGTTCATGTCGTGGCCCGCGTGGCCCTTCACCCACTCGAAGTGGACGTCGCGGCCCTGCATGAGCTCGTCGATGCGGCTGAGGATGTCGACGTTCAGCACCGGCTTGCCGTCGCGCTTCTTCCAGCCCTTGCGCTTCCAACCCGGCATCCACTTGGTCACCGAGTTGATGACGTACTGCGAATCGCACATGATGTGCAGCTTCTCGCCGGAGCGGTGCGCCGTCGCGGCGAGCAGCTCGGCGACGGCGGTGAGTTCGCCGCGGTTGTTGGTGCTCTTCTCCCAGCCGCCGGCGGCCCAGGTTTCGTCGTCGACGTACCAGGCCCAGCCGGCCGGACCGGGATTTCCAAGGGCAGAACCGTCAGCGGCGGCGATAATCGTCATGACGGCCGATTGTAGTGCCCCGGTTCCCCTAGAAAGGCAGCGTGTCGATGTCGTCGAACTGCCGCAGGTCAATGTCCGGATCGCAGATCTTCCAGGCCTCGTCCTCGAAGCGGAACTCGATGGGATCATCGTTGTTGCCGAGGGCGCGGCGGCTGACCTCGAGGACCGTGTGATCCTCATTGAGGAACTCGACGTCGTCGCCCGTCACGTTGACCTCCTCGAGCTCGAAGTTGAACAACGCCTCGTAACCACCGAGGAACGACAGGAACCCATCCGCCGCGCGGAGGCTTTCCTCGCTGCCCTGGTACTCCTGGCACACGATGTCATTCCACTGGACCAGCGACACGTAATCGTTCACCGCGTTCATGGTCGCGTTCACGCCCTCGGCCGCCGCCTCCCGTTCTTCCTCTTCGCTGGGGCCACTGAGCATGACGACGGCGACCGCGATAACGACGACCAACGCAACGACGCCGCCGGCGATACCGAGGATCAAGCCGATGTTCGGTTTCTTGGAGCCACCCTGGGAGCCTGGGCCGCCGGGGCCACCGGGTCCGCCGGGTCCGTACTGGGCACCCGCGCCCTGGCCGTACTGAGCACCCACGCCGGAATAGGACTGGTTTCCGTATCCGCCGTCGTTCGGGGCCTGGCCATGGCCGGCGTCCCAACCGCCGGAGCCACCTGACCAATTGCCGTGATCGTGGGGGTATTGACCGCCCCAACCGCCCTGGGAACCGCCGTGACCGTCGTCGTTGCCGTGCGGATGGGACATCATATCTCCTTATATGGGCCGCTTTCGCATACGGCGCCGTCCGCCGTGGAGTTGAAGGTGAGCCTACCGCGCCGTTCTGCACAAAGGGCAACGTGCCCGCGCCACGAGCCCGCCCAGGGCAAAGCGTTCGCATCGGCGCGAGAGGTCCTCGGGGAACAAGCGGATCAGAACAGGTCGTCCGCTTCGATGTCCGAGAAGCCAAAGCTGCAGAGCTTCCAATCCCCGTCGATGTGACGGAACGTTTGGGTGTAGTCATCGATGTACACCTCAGCCTGGCGCCGCTGATCCGAGGTGAACTCGACGTCGCGCTCCGTGATCTCGACCCCGTCCAACTCGCCGTCGAGTTCGAACAGTTCGGCCAGGGTGTAACCCATGGCCGCCATTTCCTCGTCGATCTCCTCGGCGACATCCTCATCGGCCTGGTTGCGCGAACACAACAGATCATTCAAATCGGAGAACTTATCGCCGTCCCGCATGGTGTCGACGTACTCGTTCGCCGCCTTGACGACGGCCTTGCGATCGCGCTCCTCCGAGTCACCGAAAACCCCGAACACGATCACGAGCAGCAGGATGATGACCAGCAGAATCGCACCGCCGATGATCGCCAGCGTCTTCGGCGGCATTCCGCCGACGCCGCCCTTCAGCGAATCCAGGAAGTTGGCCTTGGAGCCGCCGCCGGGGCCGTTCGGCTGACCGGGCTGGCCGGGATTTCCGTAGGGGCCGGGCTGACCCTGGTTACCGAAGGAGCCGGGATGACCCTGGTTACCCGGATTCCCGTAGGCCCCGGACTGATCCGGCCCACCCGGGTTCCCGTACGGGCCGGACTGACCCTGGTTACCGTAGGGGCCCGGCTGGCTCGGCTCGCCAGGATTGCCGTGGGGTCCCTGGCCTCCGTTGGAGTCACCGGGTTCATTGGGGTCGGCGTTCGGGCCGTAGCCCTGATCGCCGTACGGCGGCTGGTTCATTGCAGCTCCTCGCGCAATAGGCCAATAATGTCTCCCAGCGAGTTTAAACGATTCTCAGGTTCTAAACCGCCCCCGCGGTTCCCCCTTTTTCCGGTGGCAGTCGGCACCAATCGGCATCCGCCCCGCCCCTCCCCATCTAAAAGTCGGGATCAATACCACGGGATCACCCCGCACCGGCGGCCTTCACCTCGGGATCAGCACTGATCCCGACCTATTGATCCCGAGGTAAACAACGACGGCGCCGCCGGCCAGCACCCGGCGCCCCACACCACCAGGACCCCACACACAAAAAAAAGGGATGGGCCCCGCACCCCCACAAGCACTCGGCTTGAGGG
>DUOR01000037.1 GCA_012838715.1 Actinomycetales bacterium | reverse complement strand
GGAGGCGACGTTCTCGCCCCTGGGCATGGATTCGTCGGTGCTGCACGGTTCCTCGGGGCACGGCGGCGAGGGGTCGGTGGATGACCTGATGCGTTTCGCCGACGAGATCATCGACCCGAAGGTGCTGCACCCGAAGACCGTGGAAGAGGCGCTGACCGTGCAGTTCCCGGGCCTGGACGGCGTGGTGCCGGGGTACGGGCCGCAGAAGCCGGCGGACTGGGGCCTGGGGTTCCAGATCTACTCGCACCCGGAGTCCCGCCAGGGCCTGTGGTTCGGCGAATCGATGCCGGACGACGTCGCCGGGCATTTCGGCCAGGCCGGCACCTTCCTGTGGCTGCACGTGCCGACGGGCCGCGCCTGCGTCGTGCTGACCGACCGCCCCTTCGGCGATTGGGCGAAGCCCCTGTGGTCGGAGTTCAACGACGAACTGTGGCGGACGCTGGAGGGCTAACCCTCCAGGTATTTGGCCCGCAGCCGGTCGATGTCGGCGTCGGTGAGGCCGAGGGATCCGCGCACGTAGGCGTCGAAGTTGCCGTAGTTGCGGTCGATGGTGTCCCAGGTGGCGTGCAGCCATTCGAGGCGGACGGAGTTGTCGCGGCCCAGGTAAGCGTCGCTGGCGAGGAAGTCCGCGTCGATGTCGGCCATGGGGACGCCGAGGATGCGCAGCAGGTACGCGGCGCCGATGCCGGTGCGGTCCTTGCCGGCGGAGCAGTGGAACACCACGGCGCCGTCTTCGTCGGCAAGCGCGTGGAGCAGATCCGAGAACGCCCGCTGTGAGGCGGAGTTGGTGACCATCAGCTGGTACCCCAGAAGCTGCCCCAGATCGCCTGTGGCGTCGTCGAAAACGTCCTCGCGCGCGTCGGCGTCGGCGGACGCCGAGTCGGTGATGATGCCGGGGGTTTCCGTGGCCAGCGACGGCCCGACGGTACGTACGGGGTTTTCGTCGAACCACACGCCCTGCGACACGTCGACGACGTCGGCCACCTGGTACTCGACCCCGGCGGGCAGCCGGTCGGGCTGTTCGGAGCGTTCGCGGATGTTGCGCATGTCGATGACCCGCGTGACGCCCGCGCCGGCCATCCGCGCGAGTTCCTCGTTGGTGGGGTCGGTGAGTTTGTTGGAGCGGTACGCCAGCCCCGGGCGCACCGTTTTGCCTTCCGACGTCCGCAACCGGGCGTGCGCGCTGCCGGACACGTCCCGGAAGTTGCGGGTGGAGGTGATGGAACCGGATTCGATGGGCGACCCGTCGCCGATGGGCGCGACGTCGACGAATTCGGGTTCCGGCGCCATCGTGGTGCTCGGCGACTCCGGGGCGGATGAACCGGCCGGGAGCTCCAGCGCGGCAGCGGCGGGGGCTGCGGGGAGGACTGCCGGGAGGACGAGGAGCCCGGCGCAGAGGGCGGAGCACAGTCCGGCCGCGATGCCGGTGCGGGGGTTGGCCATGGCGGCAACGTAACGCCACCTCATGGGGCTCGCCACCGGAACGCAGCCGACGGAAGGTGAAGCTCGTTACGGTGGAGGTGCGACCCGGGCCCGTGCCCGCAGCGGTCGGGACCGGGCGCGGACCACGACCACGCCCGGGTGCGCCCGGGACGAGCCGCGATCCCATCCGCGGAGAACGGAAGATGACGATGAGCGTTACCTCGGCCAATCTGCAGGGGCAGTTGGGGGTCGACCACTTCCTCCCGAAGGAACTGGGCAAGCCCGAATTCAATGCCGCGACCGAACCCGAGCTGACGGTGCGCCCGGGCACCGGCGAAACCATCGGTTTCGAGACCGACGACGAAATGTACGTGCAGCTGCACGAGCGCGGTTCGCTGGAGAAGGTCACCGCCGCCATCAATGCCATCACGGGGCCGGTGTACGTGGAGGGCGCCGAGCCGGGCGACGCGTTGAAGGT
>DUOR01000415.1 GCA_012838715.1 Actinomycetales bacterium | reverse complement strand
GGGCCAGGGGCTTGAGCTGCCTGCGCAGCTCGCCGACCAGATCCTCCAGGCGATCCAGGTTGGCCTGCATGGCCTGCAGCTTCCGCTGCGCCTTCTCCTTGCGGCGGCGGTGCTTGAGCACGCCGGCGGCTTCCTCGATGAACGCGCGGCGGTCCTCCGGGCGGGACTCCAGGATCTGCGCCAGCCGGCCCTGGCCGACGATGACGTGCATCTCGCGGCCGATGCCGGAGTCGCTGAGCAGCTCCTGCACGTCCATGAGGCGGCAGCGGGAGCCGTTGATTTCGTATTCGCTGGCGCCGTCGCGGAACATGCGGCGCGTGACGGAAACTTCCGAGTAACCGATGGGCAGGGCCCCGTCGGAGTTGTCGATGGTCAACGTCACCTCGGCGCGGCCCAGCGGCTTCCGGCCGGAGGTGCCGGCGAAGATGACGTCCTCCATCTTCCCGCCGCGCAAGGTTTTGGCGCCCTGCTCGCCCATCACCCACGCCAGGGCGTCGACGACGTTGGATTTGCCGGAGCCGTTCGGGCCGACGACCGCGCAGATGCCCGGCTCGAACTTCAGCGTGGTCGCCGACGCGAAGGACTTGAATCCTTTGAGGGTCAGCGATTTAAGGTGCACGGCCAGTCATTCTGCCATGTCGGGGATGCGGATCCGGGGAGGCTGCGACGGCGCCCGCCGCCCTACTTCCGCTCGAACCCTTCGTAACCGCCCCGGGCGTCGCCGACGTCGCTGACGACGGTGGACACCGAGCCCGGGGCGTCGGGGCCTTCGAGCCAGGCCAGCAGTTCATCGCAGGCCGACGCCGGCCCTTCCGCGATGACCAGCACTCGGCCGTCGGGGTAGTTCTTCGCGTACCCGGTCAGCCCGAGTTCCAGGGCGCGGACGCGGGTGGCCCAGCGGAAGCCGACGCCCTGCACGTGGCCGTGGGCCCAAGCGGTCAGGCGGACGGTGTCGTCGGTCATCGGGCGTGCTCCTTTTGGCGGGGGCGGTGGCTGAGGGGCGTTTCCGTCGGCAAGCGGGTGGCGAGGAACCACAGCAGCACCGGCGCGGCGACGCCCCACCACAAATACAGGTTGCCCACGATGTGCGACGCCGCCGACCACCCCAACTCGAGCGCGTCACCCGCCGGCGCGAGGCCCTGCGGTTCGATGACGAAGCACAGCAGGCCCGTCGCGACGAAGACCCACGCGAGCGGCACCGGCCGCGGCGCCCGCAGCGCGAGCACTGCGACCGCGACGATGATGACCGGCACCCACACCCAGTGGTGCGACCACGACACCGGCGAGGCGAGCAACCCGAACAGCGCGTTGGCGCCGGCGGCGAGGAAGGGATGGCCGGTGCGCAGGAGGCGCAGCATCACGGCGACGGTGACGACGAAGGCGAGGACGACCAGCGCCAGCCAGAGTCCGCTGCCGCCGTCCGCGGTGCGCAGGCCCAGGCGCCACAGTTCGGCGTCGATGGACTGGTTGGCGGCGTACATCGGCAGCCCGATGCGCCCGGTGTTCTCCAGCGTGTCCAGCCAGTAGCGCGTCGAATCGGCGGGCGCGATGAGGTGCCCGAGCAGCGTCAGCCCGCCCGCGGCCGCCGCAATCCGCGCGATGCCCGCCCAGTCGCGGCGCAGCAGGAACCACAGGCCGAAGACGGCGGGCGTGAGCTTGATCGCGATGGCCGCGCCCGTCAGCAGCCCCCGGTACCGCGGCGGCACGACCAGCACGTCGATGGCGACGAGCATCATCAGCACCACGTTGATCTGCCCGTACCACAGGGTCGTGTGCACCGGCCCGAACCACAGCAGCGCCGCGGCGAGCGCCAGCGCGTACCAGGCGGCGTCGGCGGGGCGCACTCCCCCGAGCTTGCCGACGACGACCTTCAGCACCCACCACAAAGCGGCAATCGAGAGCCCGGTGACCAGCACGAATACCGCGGGCAGCGGGATCATCGCGAGCGGGGCGAACAGCACCGCCGCGATCGGCGGGTAGGTGAACGGGAGCCGGGTGCCCTCGGTGGTCGGGAAGCTGCCCTCGTACAGCGGCAGCCCGTCGAGCAGGCGCCGGCCGCCGATGGCGTACACGTCGGCGTCCAGCAGGTACCGGAGGCCACCGTCGACGTCGGGGAGCTTGGTGATCGCCAGCACCACGAAAGCCACGGCGATGACGGCACGGGCCGGGGTGCTGGGGGACGGCATGGCGCTCCTGGGGTAAGTGCGGGGACGCACCGACATTACGCCCGGGCGGGCGGGCGCTGGCAGCCGGGGCAGAAGAAGCTCGAGCGGTTCATGAACGTCATTCTCCGGATCGGCCGGCCGCACCGGCCGCAGGGCAGGCCCTCCCGGCCGTAGGCCTCCAAATCCCGGGCGAAATACCCGGATTCACCGTTGACGTTGACGTACAGCGCGTCGAAGCTGGTGCCGCCGACGGCGATGGCGCGATCCATCACGTCGCGGCCCGCGCGCAGCAGCTTGGCCAGGGTGCGCACCGAAATTTCGTCGGCCGGGGTCTCCCCGTTCACCCGGGCGGCCCACAGCATCTCGTCGGCGTAGATGTTGCCGATGCCCGAGACCACCTCCTGGTTCAGCAGCACCCGCTTGATGCCGCTGGTGCGGCGGCGGATGACGTGGGCCAGGCGCACCGGATCCACCTCCGGGTCGAGCAGGTCCCGGGCGATGTGAGCGGCCGGCAGCGGCGTCCCGTCCGGGGTCGCGTCGCAGGCCCACACCCAGCCGAAGGTCCGCTGATCCCGGAACTCGACGGTCAACGGCTCCCCCGCCCCGCCCGCGGGCGCGGCCAAATCGATTTCCGCGCGCGTGTGCGGGGACGCCGGGGTGTCCTCCCCCGGGATGATGAGCTGCCCGCTCATGCCCAGGTGGACGAGGAGGCGGGAGCCGTCGTCAAGCTCCCACCACAGGAACTTCCCGCGGCGGCCCGTCCCGGTGACGGTGCGCCCCACCAGGCGCCCGGTGAACTCGGCGGCGCCGCCGGGCTGGCGGCGCACCGCCCGATCCCGCAGCACCCGGGCCGCGGTGATGCGGCGGCCGCGGATGTGCGGGTCGAGGCCCAGGCGGATCGTCTCAACTTCGGGGAGTTCCGGCACGGTCGAAAAACCTCGCGGCCCGGCTCAGCCCAGGGCCGTGTGGGCCTGGTGGGCGGCGATCATCTCGGCTTCCTTCTTCGTCGCGCCGGTGCCGGTGCCGCGGACCGTGCCGTCGACGAGCAGCTCCACCGTGTACACGCGCTCGTGGTCCGGGCCCTCGGAGGACACCCGGTACTCGGCGGCCGGCAGCTTCTTCGCCGACAGCTTCTCCTGCAGCAGCGTCTTCCAGTCGCGGCCGCGGGACTGCGTCGGCGCCTCGTCGATCATCGAGTCGAACAGGCGCAGAATCGTCCGCTGCGACTCCTCGAACCCGTGCTGCAGGTAAATGGCGCCCAGCAGCGCCTCCACCGTGTCCGCCAGAATCGAGTGCTTGTCCGCGCCACCCGTGCCCTTCTCGCCCCGGCCCAGCAGGATGTGCGGGCCCAGGCCGATGCGGCGGGCGACGTCGGCCAGCGCGTACATGTTGACCACGCCGGCGCGCATCTTCGAGATGTCCTGCTCCGCGCGATCCGGGAACCGCCGGTACAGCTCCTCCGCGATGCACATGCCCAGCACCGCGTCACCGAGGAACTCCAGGCGCTCGTTGTTGGACAGGTTGCCGTTCTCGTTGGCGAAACTGCGGTGCGTCAACGCCAGGCACAGGCGCTCGTCATCGAGCCCCACACCGAGATTCGCCAGCAGCGGCGCATGATCGACGGACGTGAAAGCGGCGGTGCGGGCGGCCTCGCCCGTCAACCGGCGCTTCCGGCTCACTTGTCCCCGTCCTTGTTGGCGTCCTTGTCGGCGTCCGTGCCGGCGAGATCACCGAACTTCTCCGCCAGGCCCGCCCAACGGGGATCCGGGGAGGGCTCCTCCTCGCCGGAGATGCCGTCCGGGGCCGGGACGCCCGTGGACTCCTCGTCACAGGACTCGCCGCGGATCTCCTCGCACGACGGGTTGAACGGCAGCGCCAGCACGGCCTCGTCGATCACGGCCTGCGTGATGTCGGCCCGATCATCGACCAGCGCCGCGACGTCGTCCTCCGGGTCCTCGTCCTCGTCGTCGTGATCGAGGAAGCCCTCGCCCGCCGAGAAAACCGCGGACACGTGGATGTCCAGGTCGTCGGAAAGCTCCCGCAGGCACCGCGCGCACTGGCCCCGCAGCGGGGCGCGCACGTCGGCGTCGATGAGCACGCCGCCGCCGAGCGGGGTGATGACGCCGTCGAGGGACACCTCCGCACCCTCGTCGACGGCGATCATCTCCGCGCCGATGCGCTCCGGTGCGTCGCCGGTCCGGGAGAAGGGCTCCGGGGCGCCCTCGCGCAGCACCCGGCCCACGTCAATAACGAAAGGATTAGCGGCAGTCATAATGCCGCCATCCTACCCCCGGCCACGGACCCTAGCGGCGGTAGTCCCCGCCGCGGTCCCCGCCGTGATCCTGGCCACGGTCACCGCGGTCGTCGTCGCCCGGGTAACCCGACGCGCCCGCGCCCTTGCGCAGGGCCGCGCGGTCCCGGCCGATGGTGCGCAGCGTGGACGACAGCGACGCCTCGAACTCGGCCAGCTTGTCGTCGACGTACACGTCGCACTCGCCGCGGAGGCGGTTGGAATCCGTGTGGGCGGCGTCGATGATGCGGCGGGCCTCGTCGTTGGCCTCCCGCACCACGGTGGACTCCGAGACCAGGCGTTCCTGCTCCGCCAGGCCATCCTGCACGGACCGGTCGTAGGCAGCGTTGCCCGAGGCGACCAGGCGCTCCGCCTCCGCGGCGGCGCGCTCGGTAACCTGGTGGTACTCGCGATCCGCGTCGGCGCGGCGACGGTCGGCGTCGTCCTGCGCCTCCGCGACCGTGGCGTGCGCGCGGTCCTCCGCGTCCGCCACCATCCGGCCGGCGCGATCCTCGGCCTCGTCGATCATCTGCCGGGCCGCGGCGTCGGCGCGGGCAATCTCCTCCGCCGCCCGGGTCTCGGCGTCGTTGATGACGGCATCGCGCTGATCCAGCACGTCCTGCGCATCATCCAGCTCCGACGGGAGCGCATTGCGCAACTCGTCGAGGAGCACCAGCACGTCGCGGCGCGGCACCATGCAATTCGCCGTCATCGGGACGCCATAGGCCTCCTCGACGGTCTTGTAGAGTTCATCGAGGGTTTCAAAGACGCGGTACATGCCGCCGACGTTACGGGGCCCGGCGCAACTTGGCCGTTATTGCAGGCTAGCGTGTCGCGGAAGGGGCCCCGGGAGGGCCGTCACTTCAGCCGTTCGCGCAGCGCCTCCTGCACCGGATCGGGCACCAGGCCCTCGACGGAGCCGCCGTAGCGGACGACCTCCTTCATCAGGGTGGAGGAGACGTGGCCGAACTTCGGGTCGGCCTCGATGAACAGGGTGTCCACGCCGGACATGCGGCGGTTCATCTGGGCCATGGGGACCTCGTACTCGTAGTCCATCGCCGAGCGGAGGCCCTTCACCAGGCCGGTGATGCCGTGCGCGGTGGTGTAGTCGACCAGCAGCTGAGACCAGGAGTCCACGCGGACGTTGCCCAGGTGCGTCGTGCATTGGCGGATGAGGTCCATCCGTTCCTCGGGGGTGAACATGCCGGACTTGTTCGGGTTGTGGGTCACCAGGACGGTCACTTCGTCGAAAAGCACGGAGGCGCGCTCGATGACGTCGAGGTGGCCGCTGGTCAGGGGGTCGTAGGAACCGGGGCAGCAAACGTGGGTCATGCGTCCTCGTCTCGTCCGGGGGTTTCCCGACTGTAGATGGCGGTGTCGAAGCGGGCCATGCCGTGGATCCGGCGCTTGAGCTTCTGCTCCAGGATGGCATAGCCCTCCGGCCAGACGGTTTCCTCGTCGCCGGAATGCCGCTCCACCGTGACGACGGCGCCGTCGCGGAGCGTGCGCCGCAGCTCGGCGAGCATCTCGGTGACGGCCTCGCCGGCCAGCTCGTACGGCGGGTCGGCGATGACCCGGTCGAAGTGGTCCTCGGGCGCGCCGGTGAGGTACGTCGACGCCTTCATTTCGGCGAGGGTCACCCGCGGGTGGCCGACGGTCTCCATGTTGCGGCGGATGGCCGCGCATGCCGACGGCGCCGGCTCGACGAGCACCACGGATTCGGCGCCGCGGGAGGCGGCCTCCAGGCCCAGGGCCCCGGAGCCCGCGAAGAGATCGAGGACCGTGGTGCCCTCGATGCCGAAACGGGCGTCCCACGAGGAGAAGATGGCGCCGCGGGCGCGGTCGCTGGTGGGGCGGGTGTCCTCGCCCTTCGGCACGACGAGCTTCCTGCCGCGGGCGACGCCGGCGATGATGCGGGTCATCGGGCGTCCGCCCCGGCCTGGGAACCCGCCCCGGAACCGGCCTGGGTCGGCGTCAGGCGCAGCAGTTCGTCGCCGCCGGAGACATCGGAAAAGTCCTCGACCAGCACCTCCGCCACGACGGCGGGGCACGGCGCCGGGACGGGCGCCTCCAGTTTCACGGCCTCCACGACGGCGACCTCGGTCCCCGCCGTGATGGTCTCTCCCTCGGCGACCTGCAGCCGCACCACGCCCGCGAAGGGGGCGCACACGACCACGGCGCCCACGTCACCGCCACCGTTCGATTCGCTCATGGGCACGAGTCTACGGGTCCGCCCGGTCAGGCCCGATCGAGGTACCCGGCTTCCTCTTCGGTGATGTCGCGGGTCAAGGCGCGGGCGAGGTCGGGGTCCTCGGCGGCGAGGATGGCGGCGTCGCGGCGGGCGCGCTCGATGATTTCGCGGTCGTTGCCCAGGTCGAGCAGGCCGAGGCCGCCGGACAGGCCGGACTGGTCCTCCCCCAGCACGTCGCCGTGCTTGCGCACGCGGACGTCGATGTCGGCGAGGACGAAGCCGTCGTTGGTGGCGGCGATGGCCTCGAGCCGCTCGCGTTCCGGGGTGCCCGGCGCGGTGTCGGTGCACAGGAAGCACAGGCCGGGGCGGTCGCCTCGGCCGACGCGGCCGCGCAGCTGGTGGAGCTGGGAGACGCCGTAGCTTTCGGCGCGGCGGATCATCATCACGGTCGCCTCGGGGATGTTCACGCCGACCTCCACGACGGTCGTGGCGACCAGCACGTCGGTGCGCCCCTCGGCGAAGTCGGCCATGGCGGCGGTCTTTTCCTCGGAGCTCATCTGCCCGTGGACGAAGCCGACGGCGACGCCGGGCAGTTTCCGCCGGGCGAGGTCGAAGTTGTCCTCCACGGATTCGCCCTCGCCGAGGATGCGGGGGCTGACGATGAACGCGCGGTTGCCGGCCTCGACCTCCTCGCGGATGCGTTCCCAGGCGCGTTCCTCCCAGTGGGGCTTCTGTGCACCGGGCACGACGACGGTCGTGATTTCGGCGCGTTCGGCGGGGATTTCGGTCAGCGCGGAGACGTCGAGGTCGCCGAAGACGGTCATGGCGAGGGTCCGCGGGATGGGCGTGGCGGTCATCACCAGCACGTGCGGGGTGAACCCTTCGCGGGCGCGGTCGCGCAGCCGGTCGCGCTGGCGGACGCCGAAGCGGTGCTGTTCGTCGATGACCACCAGGCCGAGGTCGAAGAACTCCACGCCCTCCGACAGCAGCGCGTGCGTGCCGACGACGATGCCGGACTCCCCCGTCACGATGTCCAGCATCGCCTTCCGTTTGGCGTTGGCGGTCATCGATCCGGTGAGCAGGGTGACGCCGACGTCGACGCCGGCGTCGGCAAGCTGGGCGGTGATGGTGCGCGCGTGCTGCGCGGCGAGCACCTCCGTCGGGGCGAGCAGCGCGGATTGGCGGCCGTTGTCGTGGGCCTGGAGCATCGCGAGCAGGGCGACGACCGTCTTGCCGGAGCCGACCTCGCCCTGGAGCAGGCGGTTCATGGGGCGGTCGCGGGCGATGTCGGCGGAGACGTCGCCGAGCACCTGGCCCTGGCCGCGGGTGAGGGTGAAGGGCAGCCCGGCGCGCAGGGCGTCGGCGGCGCCGCC
>DUOR01000414.1 GCA_012838715.1 Actinomycetales bacterium | reverse complement strand
GGCCGGGAGGACCGGCCGGCGCCCGCGCGGCTGGCGAAGCCACCGAGGAAATCCCCGAAGCCGCCGCCACCGGAACCGTCACCGAAAATGTCCGAGATGTTGAAGTCGAAGCCGCCCGGGCCACCGGCACCGCCGGGTGCCCCGCCGGTGGTCGCGCCGGGGAAGCGGAATCCGCCGCCGCGCAGCGCGGCCCGCAGCTCGTCGTACTCGGCGCGCTTGTCGGCGTCGCCGATGACGGAGTAGGCCTCGGAGACCCGCTTGAAGCGGTCCTCCTTCTTCGCGTCGCCCGCATGGACGTCCGGGTGGTTCTCCCGGGCGAGCTTGCGGTACGCCTTCTTGATCTCGTCCTGCGAAGCGGTCTTGGAGACGCCCAAGTCCGCGTAATAGTCCTTATCTGCCCATTCACGCTGGGTCATCGGGCATCTCCTCCTTTCGGGACTTCCGCCCTATCTTCGTTGGTTCAGGCCGGGTCCGCGATGACGACCATCGCGGTCCGGATGAGGCGCTCGTCGAGGCGGTAGCCCCGGCGCAGCACCGCGCCGATGACCTTCTCGTCACCGGTCGAGGTGTCCTGCACGGCCTCGTGGACCTCGGGGTCGAACGCCTCGCCCTCGGCGCCGAAGCCCGTGACCTTCAGGGAGGTCAGGGTGTTGCGGAACTTGTCCGCGAACGCCCGCAGCGGACCCTCGGCGGCCAGGTCGCCGTGCTCCTCGGCGCGATCGAGGTCGTCGGCCAGCGGCAGCAGTTCCCCGGCGATGGACGCCTTGGCCAGCTCCCGGTCCAGCTTCCGGTCGCGGTCGACGCGGCGCCGGTAGTTGGCGTACTCCGCGGTGACGCGCTTCAGGTCGTCGGTCCGTTCGTCGAGCTCGGCCTGCAGGCGCGAGGTTTCGTCGTCGACGACGCCGGCCCCGTCGCCCTCACCGTTTCCGGCGTCGGCGGCGGTGGCCTGCGCGGCGGCGTCCGCGTCGACGGCGGCCTCGAAGTCCCGGTTGTCCAGGCCTTCGGAGGCGGCCGCCTCGGCGGGGCCGGCGTCCGGACCGGCGCCCCGGTCGTCCAGGGGGTTGTCGGTCGGATTCGTCATTTTTACTTGTCCTTCTCGTCCTGGTCCTCGTCCACGACCTCGGCGTCGACGACGTTGTCGTCGGCGTCGGCGGCGGTGGCGTCACCGGCGTCGGCCTGGGTCGCGCCCTGGGCGGCCTCGGACTCGTAGATGGCCTTGCCCATCTCCTGCGACTCGGCGGACAGCTTCTCCACCGCGGTCTTGATGGCCTCGATGTCGGAGCCCTTCAGGGCCTCGTCGACGCCCTTGGCGGCCTCTTCGACGCGCTCCTTGACGTCGTCGGAGACCTTGTCCTCGTTCTCCTCGACGAACTTGCGGGTCTGGTAGGCCATGGACTCGGCGGAGTTGCGGACCTCCTGCTCCTCGCGGCGCTTGCGGTCCTCCTCGGCGTGGGCCTCGGCGTCCTTGATCATCTGGTCGATCTCGTCCTGCGAGAGGCCGGAACCGTCCTGGATGGTGATGGTGGACTCCTTGCCGGTGCCCTTGTCCTTGGCGGTCACGTGGACGATGCCGTTGGCGTCGATGTCGAAGGTGACCTCGATCTGCGGCACGCCGCGCGGCGCCGGGGCGATGCCGCCGAGCTCGAAGGAGCCGAGCAGCTTGTTGGCCGCGGCCATCTCGCGCTCGCCCTGGAAGACCTGGATCTGCACGGAGGGCTGGTTGTCCTCGGCGGTGGTGAAGGTCTCCGAGCGCTTGGTCGGGATGG
>DUOR01000413.1 GCA_012838715.1 Actinomycetales bacterium | reverse complement strand
GGCGCTCCCCGTGGGCCGCGGCCGTCGACCTGGCGGTCCGCGAAATGGCCGCCGACCGGCCGCTCGAGGGCTAGCTTCCGCTAGTCCGGCGGGCGCCGCTAGCCCGGTGGGCGCTCAACCAGCCGCAACGGCCGCTAGCCCAGCGGGCGTTCGGACCGCTCGGCCTCGTCGTCGCGCGACATGGTGTCGCGGTCGACGATGCCCTCCTTCAAGGACACGTGGCCCAGGCGGTTACCGATGATGGGCGAGGTGATCATCGCGAACAGCACGACGAGCACCATCATGCCCATGTCGCCGGCGACGGTGACGCCGCCGCCACCGCGGGCGACGATGTGCGCCACCACGCCGAGCAGCGTCAGCGTCAGGCCCAGGGTCTGCGGCTTCGTCGACGCGTGCATGCGAGCGACGGTGTCGCGGAAGCGAATGAGGCCAATCGACGTCGCCAGGCTGAACAGCGCGCCGGTCATGATGAGGGTGATGGAGAGGATGTCGAAGATGAGCATCAGAAATGGTCCTCCTTCTCATCGATGGGCTTGAAGTCCTCGGCGCGCTCCCGGTCCTGCGCGGCCTCGCGCTGGGCGGCGAGGGATTCGCGGGACGACGCCCGCGGCGGGGGAGCGGGCCGCTTGTCCGGCACGCGGAAGCGGGCGACGGCCAGCGACGCGATGAAGCCGAGCAGGGCGATTACGACCATCGCGTACACCACCGAGGTGTCCATCGACCAGGCGATGTAGACGGCCAGCATGCCCTGCGACATGGCGATGCTCGAGTCCAGGGACACGAGGCGGTCCATGGAGTTCGGGCCCGCGAGCATGCGGCCCAGGGCCAGGAGCGCGGCGACGAAGAAGATTCCTCCGGCCACGGCCAGCAGCAGATTGTAGGTTTCGAGCGGCATGTCCGGATCAGCCCTCCTTCCGGTCGGTGGTGTTCGCGTCGGTGGTGTTCGCGTCGGTGGCGGTGTCGGTGTCGGTGGCGGCGGTGCCCGCCGTGCCCGTCCCGCCGGCGGTCTCGTGCACCCGCGCGTGGTCGTGGCCGAGCGTCCCGATGGGCTCGGTGTTCACGTCGCGGTTCTCGAACGCCTTGATCACCTGCCGTTCCATCTTCGCCAGGTTGCCCACGGCCTTGTCGATGCGGCCCGTCGACGAACCGTCGAGCAGGTGCATGGTCAGCCGGTGCTTCGCGGCGTCGATGTCGATGACGATGCCGCCGGGCTGCAGGTTGATCAGCGCGATGGCGGACGCCCGCGTCAGGTCCTCGTCGGTGCGCATGGGGATGTCCACGATGGCGCACGGCGGCGGGTCCGCCCGCCGGATGGCGGTCCACGCGACGGTGAACGACGCCTTCAGGAAGTCCACCAGGAACGTCGCGAACAGCACGACCATCGCCGGCCAGTTCACGTGGATGTCGCCCAGCGGCACGCGCGGCATGGGCACGAGGACGGTCACGGCCAGCGCGACGGCGATGCCGCCGAACACGTTGGCCCAGGTGACCTCGCCCCACAGCAGCTGCCACATGATCACCAGCCAGAGAAACACCAGGAACGAGGGGCGGCGCGCCTTCCGCTCCGACTTCCGGTCGCGCTTTCCGACGGGTTCCGCCGCGGCATTCCGGTCGGCCGCCGCATCGCGGCGGTCCTTCGCGTCCCGCGGGGTTTTCGCGTCCCGCGCGGCCTTGGCTTCACGCTCGGTCATCGGTTCGCCTCCTCTGCGGCTTCGGTCCCGGTATCGGCGCCGTCGTCTGACTCGGTGCCGGTGTTGGCGCCCTCGTCCGCGCCGGCACCGGTGTCCGTCGACGTGTCTGCGTCGGTGCCGGTGTCCGGCCGGACGGGCCGATCCTCGTTGTGCAGGACGGAATGCCCCGCCTGGTCGGGCTGGTCGGCCGGGTGCAGCGTGCGCCCCGGCTCCGTCAGGCCCGCCTGGTCGCCCGGGTCACGGACGCCGAGCACGGCCGCCCGGTAACCGTCGACGTCGGAGACGTTCGCGGCCGCCCGGTTCGACACGTCGGAAAGCGGGCCCGCCAGCACCGAGACGGCGACGGACACCGCGACGAGGAACACCGTCGGCGCCACCATGCCCAGCGGCATGCGGCCGACGTCCTCGCGCTCCTCGAGGGACACGACCGTGGTGACCTCCCGCAGCGTCGAGGGCTTCGCCAGGGCGGTGTCGCCCTCGGGGGCGTCGGAACGGTCGCGCCAGAAGGCCTTCGACCACACGATGACCATCGTGTACAGCGTCAGCAGCGACGTGATGATGGCGCCCCCGACGAGCACCCACGCCGTGATCGTGCCGGCCTCGGCGCCCGCCTCCAGCAGGATGATCTTGCCCAGGAACCCGGAGAACGGCGGGATGCCGCCCAGGTTCAGGGCCGGAATCAGGTACAGCATCGCCAGAAGCGGCGACGCCTTCGCCAGCCCGCCGAGCCTGCGCAGCGAGGACGAACCCGCCTGCCGCTCGATGAGGCCGACCACCAGGAACAGCGCCGTCTGCACCAGAATGTGGTGGACGATGTAGAAGATGGCGCCGGAGAGGCCCAGCTCATTGCCCAGGGCGATGCCGAAAATCATGTAGCCGATGTGCGACACCAGCGTGAACGACAGCAATCGTTTGATGTCGTTCTGCGCCATCGCGCCCAGGATGCCCATGATCATCGTCGCCAGGCCGGCCCACATCAGCACTTCGTCCAGGCGGCCGTCCGGGAACATGACCGAACGGGCGCGGATGATGGCGTACACGCCGACCTTGGTCAGCAGGCCCGCGAACACGGCCGTCACCATCGACGGCGCGGTGGGGTAGGAGTCCGGCAGCCACGACGACAGCGGGAACACCGCCGCCTTCACCGAGAACGCCACCAGCAGCACCGCGAAAATGGCGGTGCGCGTACCGGCCGGCAGCTCCTCCATGCGGATGGAGATGTGCGCGAAGTTGACGGTGCCCACGGCCGCGTACACGAAGCCGATGGCCAGCAGGAACACCATCGACGACAGCATGTTGACCATCACGTAGGACACGCCCGCGCGGATGCGGGACGCCGAGGCGCCCAGCGTCAGCAGCACGTACGACGCGACGAGGAGCACCTCGAAGCCGACGTACATGTTGAACAGGTCGCCCGCCAGGAAGGACATGGACACGCCCATGTTCAGCAGCAGGTAACTGGGGACGAACACCGAAATCGGGTCGTCGTCGTCACCGTCGCGGATACCCTGCCCGATGCCGTACCAGTGCACGGCGAACAGCACGAGCTGGGACACCGCGATCATCACCGTGGACAGGCCGTCGGCCACCAGCGTGATGCCGACGGGCGAATTCCAGCCGCCCACCTGCACGGTGTGGATGCCGTGGGTGCCCACGAGGTACACCAGCCACAGCGACAGGGCCACCAGCAGCCCCAGCGCCGACATGGACACCAGCTGCTGCAGGCGGGGGCGCCGCGAGAACAGCAGCGCCAGGCCCGCGGCCGCGGCCGGCACGAGCACCGGCATCGGGATGAGGAAAAGGATCAGTTGCTCAGTCGTCACCGCTGTCGTCCTCCTCCACGGGCTTCTCGAAACTGTCGGGGCCGAACTTGTCGCCGGCCTCCGTCGGGCGGCCCGTTTCCGGGTCGTTGGACTTGTCGTGGTCCGGGGCCAGCGACGGGTCGTCCGGGCTGCGCTGCGCGATGAACTGGTCCTCGCGGTCGTCCTGGACGTGATCGCCGACGCGGTAGCGGTGCTGGCGGTAGGCCAGCGCCAGGATGAAGGCGGTGAAGCCCATCATGATGACGATGGCCGTGAGGATGAACGCCTGCGGAAGCGGGTCCGCCGTCTCCTCGTAGCCCAGGGAACCGCGGCCCCAGATGGGCGGCTCGCCCGGCTTGCCCCCGCCCATCAGGATGAACAGGTTGATGCCGTTGCCCATGAGCAGCAGGCCCATGAGCATCTTCGTCAGGGCACGGTCGAGGAACAGGTACACGCCGGCGGCCATGAGCACCGCCACGGCGGCCAGGAGAACGAAGTTGATGATCATTCCGGGGCCCCCTTCGTCGGTTCGCCGGGTTTCTCGGTGGTCACGGTCGGTGCGCCGCTGGCGGGCCGGTCGGCGGTGACTCCCTCGGCCTGCTTGACGGACCCGGGCTCACCCTGCTTGGCGGAGTTGCCCTTGTAGCGGTACATGCGGGTGCGGCCGAGCCTGGTGAGCGTGACGCGGCGCGAGCGGGCGCGTTCGGCGCGGCGCCCGGTCTCGACGTCGATGCGCCCGCCGAGGCTGCGCAGGATGTACGTCACCGTGCCGACGACGACCAGGTAGACGCCCACGTCGAACAGCAGCGGGGAGACCAGGTGCATGTCGCCGATGAGCGGCAGCTCCAGGTCGATGATGGCGCTGGACAGCGGCGGCCAGCCGATGAGCATCGGCCAGAACGCGGCCAGCGCGGAGGCGGCGAGGCCCGCGCCGAGGATCTTGTCCGTCGACACCGGCAGGGTCTCCGCCAGCTCGTAGCGGCCGCCCGCCAGGTAGCGCAGGGTGATGGCCAGCGAGGCGACGAGGCCGCCCGCGAAGCCGCCGCCCGGGGCGTTGTGGCCCGCGAAGAACAGGTAGATGGACAGGACCATCATCGACGGGAAGAGGAAGCGGGTGGAGACGACCACCATCAGCGGGCGGCGGCCGGCGTCGGCCATCGACCCGGAGGTGGCGAGCCACCGCGGCTTGCGTTCCCGGCGGGTGCGGCGGGTGGTGACGCGCGGCAGGTTGTGCACCGTGTGGGTGCGGAACACCAGCGACGCGATGCCCACCGCGGCAATCACCAGGACGGAGATTTCGCCGAAGGTGTCCCAGGCGCGGATGTCCACGAGAAGCACGTTGACGGCGTTGGCGCCGTGGCCGATGTCGAGGGCCAGCTCGGGGATGACCTCCGAAATCGGTTCGGTGTTGCGGCCGGCGATGGCGAAGGAGCCGATGATGGCGACCGTCAGGCCGACCGCGATGGCCAGCCACGCGCGGATGCGCTGGAAGCCCTCCGTCGGCTCCGGGGTGCGGGCCGGGAGGGTGCGCAGCACCAGCACGAAGACGACCATGGTGATGGTCTCGACGAGCAGCTGCGTCAGCGCCAGGTCGGGCGCGCCGTACAGGGCGAAGACCACGGCGAGGCCGTAGCCGGTGACGCCGACCATGATTAGGCCGGACAGGCGGTTGCGCATCCGCACCGCGGCGAGCGCCGCGATGATGATGATCAGCGCCGCCGCGCCCTGCGGCGCCGTGTCCCACAGCTCCATGCGGATTTCGTCGCGCGGGCCCAGGAGCAGTGCGCCGATGGGCAGCGCAATCAGCACCGCCAGGATGGTGCCCTCGGTCAGCGGCAGCGAACCACGCTGGGTGGCGGCCGTGACGCGGAGGGACACCCGTCGGAAAGCGTTGAGGGTGGCGTCGTAGGCGACGTCGGCGTCGCCGAAGAACGGCTGGTTGGGGTACAGCTCGCGCAGCAGGTGCCGCTGCCAGTGCAGGATGGCGCCGGTGACCAGGATGACTGCGGTCAGCGCCAGCGGCACCGTGAAGCCGTGCCACAGCGACAGGTACGCGCCCTGTTCGCCGGGGAAGGCCTCGTCGAGGTACGGGCTGATGATCGAGTCGTACAGCATCGGCGCCAGGCCCGTGACCACGCCGGCGCCGGCCAGCAGCCAGGCGGGGGCGAGCATCAGCGGGCTGGGGCGGTCCATCTCCTCGACGGCCTCCGACACGCCGCCTCCCGACGAGTGGGTGCTCGGCTTGCGCGCGAACGCCGCGTTCATCAGGTACAGCGTGTACGCGACGGTGAGGATGGAACCGATGACCAGGCCGGCGGTGGTGAACACGCCCGGCATGCCCTGCAGCGGCTCCGCGTCGAGCGCGGCGTCCAGGGCGGCCTCCTTGGCCACGAAGCCGAACAGCGGCGGCACGCCCGCCATCGACAGGGCGGCCAGGCCCGCGATGATGAACATCTGCGGCTGCTTCCCGGCCAGGCCGGACAGCCGGCGCACGTCGCGGGTTCCGGTGGTGTGGTCGATGGCGCCGACGATCATGAACAGCGTCGCCTTGAACATCGCGTGGCCCAGGGTGAGGGCCAGCGCCGCGAGCATGGCGTCGCGGGTGCCGATGGCCGTCACCGTGATGATGAAGCCGAGCTGCGACACCGTGCCGTAGGCGAGGATGAGCTTCAGGTCCTTCTGGCGCAGCGCAATCCAGCCGCCCATGACCATGGTCAGCAGGCCGAGCGGCAGGATGGCCAAATGCCAGGTGTCCGTGTGCCCGAACGTGGGGGAGAGGCGGGCGACCAGGAAGACGCCGGCCTTCACCATCGCGGCCGAGTGCAGGAACGCCGACACCGGGGTGGGCGCCGCCATGGCGCCCGGCAGCCAGAAGTGGAACGGGGCGACGGCGGACTTCGACAGCGCGCCGATGACCAGCAGGACCACGGCCGTCGCGACGGCCGGGGTGTGCAGCTGCTCCATGGTCAGCGCGCCCGGGGCGGTGAGGTCGGAGAAGTTCCAGTGCCCGGTGGAATGGCCCATCAGGATGATGCCGACCAGCATCACCAGGCCACCCAGCGTGGTCACCAGCAGGGCCTGGCCGGCGGAGCGGCGCGAGGACGCGCGTTCCGCGTAATAGCCGACCAACAGGAACGACAGCACGGACGTGATCTCCCAGAACACGTACATGAGCAGCATGTTGTCGGAGATCACCAGGCCGTACATCGCGGCCGCGAACATCACCATCTGGCCCGCGAAGGAGCCCAGGCGGCGGCGTTTGCCGGGTGGCGGATCATGGAAGTACCCGGCGCAGTACACCAGAACGAGAACGCCGACCGTCAGCACCAGGGTGCCGAACAGCGATTCCAGCGGTCCGAGCCGGAGCGTGATGTCGAGGTGGACGGCGGGCATCCACTCGAAATGCTCGACCCGGGTCGCCTGCGCGGTGTCCGAACCACCCAGTGCATGCTGCATCAGGTGGGAGCCGGTCCACGCGGCTCCGGCCGCGAGGGGCAGGGCCAACCCGAGGAATCCGAGCCTGCCTAGCCGGCGAATCGTCCAAGGTGCCAGCGCCGCGGTGGCGAACAGGAGGCACAGGAGGACAGTCACCCCTCCATAATGGTGAAAAGGTGGACATATCCGCAACGGAACGACCCCCGGATCGCTCTACGCGAATAAATAAACCACCCCGGGGTTAACCGGGGTGGCTGGTGCGGGCGCCGTCGGAAAGCGCGGGCCGCGGTTACGCGTGCAGGCGGTTGGCCGCGCAAGTCATCGCGGTCATGACCGACGCCTCGGGGGCGGTGCCGAAGCCCATCGCCCAGACGCGGGAGTTGTTGTGGCACGCGTACAGGAAGGTCGCGGTCGCCTCGTAGATTTCGAACTGGTGGAACTCGAGGATCTCGACGCGGAAGCCGGCGTCCGCCATCAGGTTGGTCACCGCGGAGACCGGGCCCATCGCCGTGACCTCGGAGTAGCGGGTGCGCTCGGCGTCGGTGCCGCGGTCGGTGGTGACCGCCGCGCGGAACGTGGAGCGTCCCGCCAGGCCCTTGACGGAGGTGAACTCGCGGAGGGCGAGGGGACCGCTGGTCGGCGAGTACGTCGCCATGAAGGTGCGCCAGTCCATGCCGCGCGCTTCCTGGCGCAGGCCGCGCGGGAGGCGGTGGCCGAAGCGGGCACGGAACGGGTCTTCCGTGAACGTGCGGGTGCCCGTGCCGGTGGCGGACGGGCGCTTCCCGCTGAACGTCATCGTGGTGGAAGTGTTCTTGTGGGTGCGGGTGGTGAACATTCAGTTCGGTCCTTCAATGTCTTTTGAGAAGAAGATGGTGGTGGACCGACCCATGGTTGCGTGGGTGCGTAGCGGCCAGAGACCCCGTGTGGAGGGGTCAGTCCATGCCTCCACCGGGGTTCGTAGCCTTGGCTACTCGCATAAGTCGAATGTTCTTCTGCATGTGGGCAACCGTAGATGAACGGTCGGGGCCGGTGCAAGAAATCGGGCCGGAAAAGGGTGTGTCAGGTCACACCCGGATCACACCCGCAACATAATTAACACCGTTCGGCAGGCGGTCGCGGAGGGTCCGCCGACCGTCGCCGGTCAGCGGATGGTGGCCAGGAAAAGCGCTTCCGCAACGGCGATGTCACGGATTTCGCGCGGGTCCACGGACTCGTCGGCGGAGTGAATCCGGCTGAGCGGCTCCTCCACGCCGAAAAGCGCCAGATCCGCGTCCGGGAAAGCGCCGAGCAGCGTCGCGCACAGCGGAATCGAGCCGCCCATGCCGGTGCGCAGCGCCGGTTCGCCGTACGCTGCGCCGAGGCACTTCTCCAGATGCTTGACGACGCGCCCCTCCACGTTCGCCGCAAACGGGGCGGCCGTGACGTCCGGGGTGATGGTCACGCGCACGCCCGGGCGCACGTGGTTCTCGAGGTGGGCGATCAGCGCCGCCTGCGCCTCCTTCGGATCCGTCCCCGGCGGGACGCGGAGGTTGATGTGGGCGGACGCGGTCGGTGGCACCGCATTCACCGCGTTCGTGGCCGGCGGGCAATCGATGCCGGTGACGATCGCGGCGGGGCGCGACCACACGAGATCCGCGACGGATGCGGCGGAGGCGTCGTCGGAAAGCAGCTCCGCGTCCGGGAGCACGCCCGCGTCGGCGCGGAAGGAATCCTCCGCGTAGGGCGCGCCCTCCCAGCGCTGCGAGGAATCGAGGCCGTCGATGCTCAGGCGGCCGTGCTCATCGTGGAGCGTGGCCAGCAGGGCGACCAGCGCCTGCAGCGCATCCGGCGCGGCACCGCCGAACAGGCCCGAGTGGACGGGCCCCGCCAGCGTGTCGATGCGCACGTCAACGTCCGCCGAACCCCGCAGCGTGGTCACCAGGGTCGGCGTGCCGACGGCGACGTTGCCCGCATCCGCGATGAGGATGGCGTCCGCCTCGAACAGCTCCGGCCGCGTGCGGATGAGATCGTCGAGCCCCGCGGAACCCCGCTCCTCCGAACCCTCCACGATGACGCGGATGTTGGGCAGATCAATGGGGATGGTGGTGGCGGAGGGGACGTCGGCGTCGGCGCCCGGGGCTCCCACGGAGGCGTCCAGCGCGGCGAGGGCGCGCAGGGCGGCCAGGTGCATCACCAGGTTGCCCTTGCAGTCCGCGGTGCCGCGGCCGTACCAGCGGCCGTTGCGTTCGGTCAGCGTCCAGGGGTCGGCCGTCCACTCCTGCACGGGGCCGGCGGGGACGACGTCGTAATGCGAATAAAGGAGGACGGTCGGCGCCGACGCCGCATTCGGGCCCGACGCCGGGCGGTGGCCCGTCAGCGCGATCGAACCGTCGACGGTCACGTGCGCGTCGAGGTCCACGCCCGCCGCGGCGAACGCGTCCTGCACGTAGGAAGCGGCCGCGCGGCAAGCCTCCTCCTTATCTTCTTCACCGTGCACCGAGGGGAACGCCACCAAATCGGTGAGCTCACGGCGAATCGCGCCGCCATCGGCCGCGACGAGATCACGCAGCGCGTCGGCAAGCTGGTTCGGATTCGGGTTTTCCGGGGCAAGTCCGTTCATGCCCGCCGAGCATAGGCCCCGCAACCCCGCCCGCGCCGCGTGACGTCGGCGGGGCGGCGCTCATCTTGCACTCGATACCCGCGAGTGCTAAAAACGGGGATTAGCACTTGCCTCGGGCGAGTGCCAAAACGTGGCCGGGCAACCGGCCGCAAACGAAAGAACCAAAAACAGCTGGGCCGGTGAGGCCGCGGGTGACACTTCCCGCGACCGTGCCGTCGCGGGCGCCGAACCAGCACCGTACAAGTGTCGTTGACCATCAACGGAGGATCGCAAGCCTCATGGCCAAGATCATTGCATTCGACGAGGAGGCCCGCCGCGGCCTCGAAAACGGCCTGAACACCCTGGCCGACGCGGTCAAGGTGACGCTGGGCCCCAAGGGCCGCAACGTCGTCCTGGAACGCAAGTGGGGCGCGCCGCTCATCACCAACGACGGCGTCACCATCGCGCGTGAAATCGACCTCGAGGATCCGTACGAGAAGATCGGCGCCGAGCTGGTGAAGGAGGTCGCCAAGAAGACCGACGACGTCGCCGGCGACGGCACCACCACCGCCACCGTCCTCGCCCAGTCGCTCGTCTCCGAGGGCCTGCGCAACGTTGCCGCCGGCTCCAACCCGATGGGCATCAAGCGCGGCATCGAGGCCGCCGTCGAGGCCGTCACCGCCAAGCTCCTCGAGTCCGCCAAGGACGTCGAAACCAAGGAGCAGATCGCCGCCACCGCCGGCATCTCCGCCGGCGACCCCCAGATCGGTGAGCTCATCGCCACCGCCATGGACAAGGTCGGCAAGGAAGGCGTCATCACCGTCGAGGAGGCCAACACCTTCGGCCTCGACCTCGAGCTCACCGAGGGCATGCGCTTCGACAAGGGCTACATCTCCGGCTACTTCGCCACCGACATGGAGCGCCAGGAAGCCGTCCTCGAGGACCCGTACATCCTGCTGGTCTCCGCCAAGATCTCCAACATCCAGGAGCTGCTGCCCCTGCTGGAGAAGGTCATGCAGTCCGGCAAGCCGCTGCTGATCATCGCCGAGGACATCGAGGGCGAGGCGCTGTCCACCCTCGTCGTCAACAAGATCCGCGGCACCTTCAAGTCCGTCGCCGTCAAGGCCCCGGGCTTCGGCGACCGCCGCAAGGCGATGCTGCAGGACATGGCCATCCTCACCGACGGCCAGGTCATCTCCGAGGAGGTCGGCCTCTCCCTCGAGACCGCCGACCTGCCGCTGCTGGGCCGCGCCCGCAAGGTCGTCGTCACCAAGGACGAGACCACCATCGTCGAGGGCGCCGGCGCGCAGTCCGCCATCGAGGGCCGCGTCAACCAGATCCGCGCCGAGATCGAGAACTCCGACTCGGACTACGACCGCGAGAAGCTGCAGGAGCGTCTGGCGAAGCTGGCCGGCGGCGTTGCCGTCATCAAGTCCGGCGCCGCCACCGAGGTGGAGCTGAAGGAGCGCAAGCACCGCATCGAGGATGCCGTGCGCAACGCGAAGGCCGCGGTCGAGGAGGGCATCGTCGCCGGTGGCGGCTCCGCCCTGCTGCAGGTCGCCCACGTGCTCGACGACGAGCTGGGCCTGACCGGCGACGAGGCCACCGGCGTGCGCATCGTCCGCGCCGCCCTGTCCTCCCCGCTGAAGCAGATCGCGCTGAACGCGGGCCTCGAGGCCGGCGTCGTCGCCGAGAAGGTTTCGGGCCTGCCCCTGGGCGAGGGCCTGAACGCCGCGACCGGCGAGTACGTCGACCTCATGGACGCCGGCATCAACGACCCGGTGAAGGTCACCCGCTCGGCGCTGCAGAACGCGGCATCCATCGCGGCCCTGTTCCTGACCACCGAGGCCGTCGTCGCCGACAAGCCCGAGCCGGCAGCCCCGGCCATGCCGGGCGGCGACGAGATGGGCGGCATGGGCGGCTTCTAAGCCACCCGCGCTTCCCCGGCGTTCGCGCCGCTCGCGCTTAAGGGCCCCGCACCACGTGTTTTTCACGTGGTGCGGG
>DUOR01000412.1 GCA_012838715.1 Actinomycetales bacterium | reverse complement strand
GGTCAAGTTCGCGTGCGGGCTGCCGGACGTGCGGGTCACGCCGCGCACCGTCGCCGCGGCGCAGGCGCTGGTGACCCTGCTGGACGCGGAAAACAAGGCGGAGGCGTCCGCGGAGCTGGCCGGCGCCGGCATCCCCGGCGTGGAGGCCGTGATTCCGGGGACGGCGCGGCGGGAGCCGGAGGGCGACCCCGATTTCTTCGCCTTCGACGTGGAGACCGCCAACGCGGACGAGGGCTCGGTCATCCAGTTCGGCATCGCGGCGGTGCGCGACGGCCGGGTGGCGGAGACGTACTCGTGGCCGTGCCGCCCGCCGGCCGGGCTGGAGCAGTTCGACGAGGAGAACACCGCGGTGCACGGCATCACGCCGGCCGACGTCGTCGACGCGCCGACCTTCGCGGAGACCGCGGAGCGCTTCGGCCGCCTCATCGACGGCACCCCGGTGGTGGCGCACAACGCCAAGTTCGATTTCACCGCCCTGAAGCGCGGCTGCGCGGCCGCGGGCATCGACGTCCCCGACGTCGCCTTCGCCTGCACCCTCCTGTGGGCGCGCCGCGTCGGGCTGCAGGTCGAGGACTACCGCCTGCCGACGCTCGCCCGCGAGGCCGGCGCGGCCGACTTCGACCACCACGACGCCGCCGCGGACGCCGCCGCCTGCGCGAAGGTCGCCCTCTGGCTCATGCGCCAGCACCCGGGCGCCGAACCCACCCTGAACCCGGTCAAGTACACCGAGAACCTCGGCATGGAGATGGGCATGCTCTTCGGCACCCGGCTCGTGCCGATGCAGACCACCGGCCAGTCGCAGGTGGGCGGGGGATCTGGCCGTCGTCGGCAAGCACGCGACCGGCGGGCGAAGTGGGACGCGGTGAAGGCGCCGGAGGTCATCCCACCCCGAAACGAGGACGCCGACCCCGACGGGCTACTGTACGGGCAGCGGGTGACGCTGACCGGAGATTTCGCGCCGTACGACAAGGGCCGGCTGTGGGAGCTCATCGCGGGGGCGGGCGCGGACATCAACAAGGGCGTGACCAAGAAGACGACGATTCTGGTCGCCGGGCCGTGGGATTCCGTGACCTCCAAGGAGAAGCGGGCGCGGGAGCTGAAGGAGCAGGGCCAGGACATCGACATCTGGTCGGAGAAGCAGCTTTTCGAGGTTCTCGGGCTGACCGAGGAACCACCCTTCTGACCCGGCGGGCACCCCCGGAAATCACCCCCTGCGAATTGGGCGGAACCGATCCGCGCTGCGGCGCGTCCAAACACGTGTCAATGTCCTTTCCGCAGGAGGCGCACGTGCACAGACCCGTTCCCGAACTCCGTCCCACCACCTGGCTGGCCACCGCCCCGTCGAACGTCGATTGGCGCGACGTCGGCGGCGGCCTCGTCGGCACCGCCGGCGGCCCCGGCTACAGCGTCGAGGCGGCCGGCCGGGTCCTCATGGAACGGCACATCGCCGACGGCAGGCTGCACGTCACCGTCCGCCCCGCCTCCGCCGTCACCGGGTCCACCGCCACCTCGCTTCACGACGGCCTGCAGCTCGGCTCCCCGGACACCGCACCGACCGGCTGGCTCGCCGCCGTCAGCCCGCTGCTGGAAATCGACGGCCACCTCGCCCGCTTCTTCGCCGACCGGCCCGTGTACTTCCCCGCCTCCGTCGAACAGCTGCTGGTCCTCCCCTCCCACGCGGACCTGACCCGCGCGTACCTGTGGTCCGCCATGACGTGGCGCAACGCCGGAAACCCGGTGACGCCCCTGGCGATGACGCTCGGCGACGACCGGCTCACCACTTTCGTGCCCGCCGAGGAACGCGCCGACCACGCCCTGCACCGCGACGCCGTGCTCCTCGCGGCCGGGCACCGCGGCGGTGAATCGAACTACCATGGGACGGGTACCCCGGCGCCCCTCGTGGCCGCCGGGGCGCATGCCGACATGCACCGCGAAATGAAGAGCAAACCGAAAGGCGCGTGACCTGGTTCCATGAACCGTCGACCCATCACCTCCACCTACCGACTCCAGTTGCGGGGGCCGCAGGCCGACGATCAGGGCCGGGCGTTCACGTTCGCCGACGCCGCCGAGCAGGTCCCGTACCTCGCGGACCTCGGCATCTCGCACCTGTACCTCTCCCCCATCCTGTCGTCCGTGCCGGACTCCAACCACGGCTACGACGTCATCGACCCCACCACCGTGAACCCGGAAATCGGCGGCATGGCGGGGCTGCAGAAGCTGGCGGAGGTCGCCCACGACGCGGGCATGGGCATCATCATCGACCTGGTGCCCAACCACCTCGGCGTCGAGGAACCGCAGCTCAACGCCTGGTGGTGGGACGTGCTCACCCACGGCCGCGACTCCCAGTTCGAACCGTACTTCGACATCGACTGGCACGAGGACAACGGCGCCGACGGCAAAATGGGCCTGCCCATCCTCGGCTCGCCGGAGGACGTGGACAAGCTGGAGATCGACCGCAGCGGCGACGAGCCGCTGCTGCGCTACTACGACCACGCCTACCCGGTGCGGCCGGGCACGGACGAGGGCACGCCGCAGGAAATCCACGACCGGCAGTCCTACCGCCTGATGTACTGGCGCGACGGCATCATCGGCTACCGCCGCTTCTTCTCCGTCAACGGCCTGGCCGGCATCCGCCAGGAGAACCCGGTCGTCTTCGAGCACACCCACCGCATCCTGCGGGAGCTCATCGCCGCCGACGTCATCGACGGCGTCCGCATCGACCACCCGGACGGCCTGTCCGACCCCTTCGGTTACCTGTCGGAGCTGCGCCGCCTGCTCGGCGACGACAAGTGGCTGGTCATCGAGAAGATCCTCGGCGCCACCGAGCCCCTGGACCCGCGCCTGCAGGTCGACGGCACCACCGGCTACGACGCGCTGCGCGAGTTCGACAACGTCTTCGTCAACCGCGAGTCCCGCGACGCCATGAGCATGCTGGCGCTGCAGGAGTCCGGCTCCACCTGGGACAAGTCGGCGGTGCACGCCACCGAGCGGGCGCTGAAGCGCGACGTCGCCGCCCATGAGCTGGCTGCCGAGGTCCGCCGCCTGGCGCGGGCGCTGCGCCGCGACAACTGGTCCACCGGCGGCGACAACGTCACCGAGGACGAGCTGATCGACACGATCTGCGAGCTGGTCGCCGCGATGCCGGTGTACCGCGCGGACTACGTCTCCCTGTCCCGCGTGACCTCGTCCGTCATCCAGCAGATGGTCGCCCGCTTCCCCTCGCGCGTGTTCGCGCTGGACCTCATCTCCGCGGGCCTCGTCGCCCAGGGCGAGGCGGCGACCCGCTTCGCGCAGGTCTGCGGCGCCGTGATGGCCAAGGGCGTCGAGGACACGACGTTCTACCGGGCCTGCCGCCTGATCAGCCTGAACGAGGTCGGCGGTGACCCGGGCCGCTACGGCATGTCCGCGGCCGAGTACCACCTGCTGCAGTCCGAGCGCGCCCGCCTGTGGCCGCGCACCATGACCGCCCTGTCCACGCACGACGCGAAGCGCGGAGAGGACGTCCGCGCCCGCATCATCCAGCTGGCGGACATCTCCGGCGACTGGGCGGAGCAGGTCCGCGACTGGACGGCCGTCACCCCGGCGCCGGACGGCGCGACCGGCTACTTCCTGCTGCAGAACATCATCGGCGTGTGGCCGGCGGACGGCGAAATCACCGAGGAGCTGCGCGAGCGCCTGCACGCCTACGCCGAAAAGGCGATGCGCGAGGCGAGCGTCCACACCACGTGGACCGAGCAGGACGAGGAGTTCGAGCTGCGGGTGCGCCGCTGGATCGACGCCCTGCTGGACGGCCCGCTGCGCGACCGGATCACGGAGTTCGTCCGCGGCATCGACCCCGCCGCGCAGGTGACCAGCTGGTCGCGGAAGCTGCTGCAGCTGACCGGCCCGGGCATCCCGGACACCTACCAGGGCACCGAGTTCCTGGAGGATTCCCTGGTCGACCCGGACAACCGCCGTTTCGTGGACTACGACTCCCGCGCCCGCGCCCTGGAGCGCGTCGTCCGCGGCGACGTCCCCTCCCCCGTCGGCGACCCGGCCACGCCCGCCGAGTTCCCGGAGGAGTTCGCCAACGGCGCCGGTGACGCCGTGAAGCTCATGGTCACGCACCATGCGCTGACGCTGCGCAAGGAGCGCCCGGGCTCCTTCGTCGGCGGCACCTACCAGCCGGTGTTCGCCGAGGGCAGCGGCGAGCGCTACCTCGTCGGCTCCGCCCGCGGCCCGGTCGACGGCGCGCAGGACGTGATCACCCTGGTCACCCGCCGCCCCATCGGCCTGGCGCGCGACGGCGGCTGGGGCGACACCACCATCACCCTGCCGGAGGGCATCTGGACGGACCGTTTCACCGGCAACGCCTGGTCGGGCACGGTGACGGTTGCCGCGATGTTCGGCACGTACCCGGTGGCGCTGCTCGTCGCCGACGACGCGGAGTAGCGGGCGGCATGGCACGGGCGAAGGGCGGCTCGCGGCTGCGGGAACTGCACGCGCGCTACGACGAGTGGACCGCCCGGCACCCGCGGGCGGCCGACGACTTCGCCTCCGCCATCCGCGAGTTGCTTTCCGACGCCGGCCTGGCCTTCGACTCCGTCACGGCCCGCGTGAAAACGTGGCGTTCGCTGCGGATCAAGGCCATGCGCCGCGGCGACGACGGCGAGTTCGCGTACCCGGAGCCGTGGACGGACATCCACGACCTCGTCGGCGTGCGGGTGACGGCGTACCACTCCAACGAGATCCCCGACGTCCTGGCGGTGCTGGGTGATTCGCTGGAGGTGCTGCGCGCCATCGACAAGACGGCGGAGACCCGCATTTCGGGGCAGTTCGGCTACGGCTCGCACCACCTGGTGTGCCGGGTCGGCGAGGACGCCCCGCCCGGGTTGGCCCCCTACCGCGGCCAGAAGTTCGAGGTGCAGGTGCGCACCGTGCTGCAGCACGCGTGGGCCGAGTTCGAGCACGACATCCGCTACAAGTCCCCCGACGGCGCCATCGACCCGCGCATCGACCGCGCCTTCGCGCTGGCGGCCGGGTTGATCGAATTGGCGGACCAGCAGTTCGACCAGGTCGCCGCGATCCTCGACGAGGAACGCGGGGAGGAACGCGGGGAGGTACGCGGGGACGGCGCCGATGCCGTCGAGCTCGGCGCGGAGACGCTGCCGGGCCTGCTGACCCTGCTGCTGCCGACGGTGCCGCGCTCGAAGTCGGAGCATTACGCCTGGTTGGAGGAGCTTCTCGACGCCAACGGCGTGACCACCGTCGGGGACCTGCGCGATCTGGTGGCGCCCGAGCGCGTCGCCGCCGTCGAGGAAGCGTTGAAGTACCGGTTCCAGCCGGGGCACGTCCGCATCATCGACGACCTGCTGCTCGCCGCGTTCGGCGCGGACCACGTCACCCGGACCGGCAAATCCGGGGCGCATCCCGCGCAGCGGCCCGCGCGGCTGCGGTCCCGGCTGGCGCAGATGCGCAAGGCCGGGATCGTGGGGTGACCGATCGCCTACCCGCGCCCGCGGAGGCGGTCGATCTGGCGGCGCTCGCGTTTGGTGGGCCGCCCGGCGCCGCGGTCGCGGATCGGGGCGGCGGCGAAAAGCTCGCGCGGCGGCGGGGCCGGCGTCTTGTCGAGGTAGCAGGTCCTCGCCACCGGGGCGCCGACCCGCTTCGCGATGGTGCGGGTGACCTCCACGATGGTCTCGCGGTGGTTGGCCCACACGCGGATCTCATCCCCCGGCACGACCTGCTGCGCCGGCTTCACGGCGGAACCGTTGACCTTCACGTGCCCGCCGCGGCACGCGTCGGCGGCCTGGGACCGCGTCTTCAGCAGACGCACGGCCCACAGCCACGCGTCGACGCGGACCGGCGCGGAATCCGTCACTGCGGATCCCGGTAGTTCACGATCTGCTGCACCTTCCGCCAATTGATGAAACCGCCGGCGACGCCGATGACCGCGATGACGATGAACAGCGCCAGGCTCGAGGCGAGCAGGCCGATGGCCGCGCCCGCGGCGATGCCGCCGCCGGTCCACATGACCGCATTGCGGCTGTACCGGCGCACCGCGTCCTTGCGCTGCTCAATCGGGTTCTGCTTGTAGGGCTGGATGTAGCTCATGCGGACATTCTAAGTGCGGGCCCGGGCCGGCGCGTCATGCCCTGGGCTTATCCGCGGGCCAGGGGGTCTCGACCTGCTCGTGGGCGCTGACGATGCCGTCCGCCTCCAATCGCTCGGCCTCCTCCTCGGTGAAACCGAAGTGGGCGAGAATCTCGCGGTTGTCCTGGCCACGGCTGCGCGGGCCGAACTTCACGGCGCCCGGGGTCTCGGTCAGCTTGATGGGCAGGCCGATGCCGGTGTAGTCGTCCAGTTCGACGACCATGTCGCGGTGGCGGACCTGCGGGGCGGCGAGCGCCTCGCTGACCTGGTTCACCGGGCCGGCCGGGACGCCCGCCTCGATCATCGCGGCGGCGAGATCGTCGCGGTTCCACTGGCCGATGAGCTCGCCCAGCTTCGCCCGCAGCTCCAGGCGGTTGGCGACGCGCGACGGGTTCGTCTCGAACTCCGGGCCCGACAGCTCCTTCTCCGCGTGCAGGACGCGGATCGCCTTGCGGAACTGGTTGTCGTTGCCCACGCCCAGGAAGAACGGGCCGTCGGCGGCCTGGAAGGTCTCGTACGGGGAGATGGTCGGGTGGGCGACGCCGGTGCGCACCGGATCCCGGCCGGAGGCCAGGTAGGTGTACGCGTGCGGGTGCAGGATGGCCAGGGCCGAGTCGAGCAGCGCCATGTCCAGCAGCTGGCCGCGGCCCGTGGTCTCGCGGGCGCGCAGCGCCATGAGGATGCCGGCCAGACCGTTGAGGCTGGTGACGATGTCGACAAGCGGGATTCCGATGCGCATCTCCGGGCCGTCGGCCTCGCCGTTGATGCTCATCAGGCCCGAGTTGGCCTGGATGACGGCGTCGTAGCCGGGCGCCCCGCCCAACGGGCCGTCGGTGCCGTAACCCGTGATGCGGCAATGCACCAGGCGCGGGAACTCCTCGCGCAGGACCTCATCGGACAGACCCCACTTGGCCAGGGTGCCGGCCTTGAAGTTCTCGATGAGCACGTCGGCGTCGGCAAGCATCCGGCGCAGCACGGCCTGCCCGGCCTCCGTGCGGAGATCCAGGGAGATGTTCTTCTTGTTGCGGTTGAGGCCGGTGAAGTAGGCGCTCTGGTTCTCGCGGACGAACGGCGGGCCCCAGAAACGGGTCTCGTCACCGGTCGGCGGCTCGACCTTGAACACCTCCGCGCCATGGTCGGCCAGCATCTGCCCGCACATCGGGCCCGCCAGCACGCGCGAAATGTCGACCACCCGGATTCCCTCGAGCGAAGACGTCATGATTCATTCCTTTCCCCGGGGCCCTCGGGCTCCCCGGGCTTTTCCTTGAAGAAGATTCGGGTGGACACCGCGGCGGTGCCCGTCAGCAAACCGGACGTGACGAAAACCGCGCCGGGACCGAACGTCCCGGTCAGCGAACCCGCCAGCGCGGGCACCGCGACCTGCGCCAAACGATTGCCCGTCAAGCGCAGCGACAGCGCCGACGCGCGGATGGACGGGTCGACCAGGATGGCGACCCAATTCATGGACAGCGGCTGGCTCATGCCCCAGCAGAAGCCGACGACGGCCATCAGCACCGCCAGCAGCAGCGTGTTGCCCGTGAAGGCCGCCGCGATGATGGCCGGCGTCGACACCGCCAGCGCCGCCGTCAACAGCGTCGGGCCGGACGCGATGCGCATCAGCAGCGGCATGCCCGCCCGCGACAGCATGGAGAACACCGACCGCAGGGCGACCAGCAACGTCACCGTCAGCGGGGCGATGCCGTAATGCTCGCCCACCACCGGCAGGTACGCCGTGATGAGGTCGATGCCCGTGAGCACCACCAAGCTGGCGTACACCGCCGCCGGCATGCCGTGGATGCGGGCGATGCCCAGCATGTCCGGCTTCGGCCGGGACGACTGCGCCCGCCCGTCGCCGCCCTGCAGCCGGGGCAGGAGGAGCATCAGGGGCAGGGCCAGCGCCACGGCGACGACCATCGCCATCATCGCGAGATCGACGTCCACGATGCCCGCGGGGCCACCCGCACGGCGAATCTCCACGAGCACGCCGACGAGCGGCGTGCCGATGGACTGGCCCACCGCCACGGACAGCGAGAACAGGGCGAAACCATTGACGAACTTCTCCGGCGGGGAGTTCTCCATGATCACGCCCTGACCCGCCAGAAAGGTCATCACCTGCCCCAGGCCCAGCAAGGCGTTGGCCAGGCCGAGCAACAGCAGCGTCGGACTGAACAGCACGCCGACGCACGCGATGAGGCTCAGGACGCCACCGACCACCATGACGCCCCAACTGCCGTGCCCGTCGACCCACCGGCCGATGCGCAGCGCCAGCAACAGGGGCACCAGGGCGAACGTCGCCGCCACCAGGCCCACCTCCGCGCCACCGCCGCCCAGGTTGATCACCCGGTACGACACCAGCACACGGACCGCGTCATACGCCCCATGCACCAACACCCCCGATGCGAACATCAGGGGCAGTGGTTTCAGCGTGAAGGCCATGCGGGTCCTAGCGGGACACGGCCGGGGCGGTCACCGGGCCGGCGCCCACGACGAACGCCCACACGTCGTCGACGGAGCCGGCGGCCGCGGCGGCGCCGAAGGCCTCCTCCCAGGAACGCACCGAGCCGAACTCGGAGCGCCAGGTCAGCGCGGCATTGGTGTAGCGGTGCAGCGAGTGCTCCTCGGTGGTGCCGATGGCGCCCAGCGCCTGGTGCGTGTTGCGCACCACGACGGACGCGGCGCGGCCGACGACCGACTTGGCGACCGCGACGCGGAACACGCTGTCGGGACCGGCCAGGTCGTGCTCCAGCGCGTCGGAAAGCGCCTCGTCGACGGCGGAACGCGCCAGCGTCGCCTCGGCGACCGCGTCGACGATGAGGTTCTGCACCGACTGGAACTTCGCCAGCGGACGGCCGAACTGGTGGCGGGTGACCACGTACTCCTTGGCCAGATCCGCGGCGGTCTCCAGGGCGGCGACCGTCTGCAGGCTGCGGGCCAGGGCGCCGCGCAGGTAGAACGCGTCCATCTGTTCGGCGGACAGGTCCTTGGCGTCGGCCAGCGCCGACGCGGGGACCTCGACGTTGGCGCGCGGCTCGCGGCCCAGCGTCGGGTAATCGGTGACGGTGACGTCGGACGCCGGCACGTCGGCGACCGCCCAGCCCTCGCCGCGCGGGGCGACGACGACCAGGGAATCGGCCTCACGGGCCCACGCGACGCGCTGGCCACGGCCCTCGGCGTCGACGATGGCGACCGAACGGACGGACTCGTCGACCGGCAGGCCGACCTGCTCCAGCAGCCAACCCGCCAGGAGGTCGGACTCCACGTACGGCATGGGCACGCCCTTGCCCGCGGCGCCCGACAGCAGCGCCGCCGCCTCGCCCCAACCGGCGCCCGAACCGCCGGACTCCTCCGAGCCCGTCAGACGGGCCAGGCCCAGCTCGGTCAGGGTGCCCCACACGGAGCGGAAATCCTCGCCCGAGTCGGCCGCCTGGCCGAACACCGAGTCGACGAGATCGATCAGTTCCTTGTCAACGGTGGTGTCGATGATGCTCATCAGCGCAGCTCCAGTCCCCGCGCGATGACGCCGCGCAGAATCTCGTTGGTACCGCCCCGCAGCGTGAAGCCGGGGCGCTGGACGACCCCGGCGCGCAGCAGCGCCAGGACCGCGGGATCGTGGGTGAGTTCGTCACCGACGGCGGCGTCGACCACGTCGACGATGTCGCCCTCGGTGGTGGTGCCCAGCACCTTCACCAGCGACGCCGGCACATCGGCCTTGCCGCCGGACTGCAGCGTCTCCGCGACCGAGCGGGACAGGCCGTGCAGCGCGGCCAGACGGGCGGCCCAACGGCCGGCGGTGGCCTCGTCGAGGACGGCCTCGTTGCCGGACGACGGGCTGACGGCCTCGGCGAACAGGCGGAACGAGGACAGGAACCGCTCCGGGCCCGAACGCTCGAACGCCAGCTCCGAATTGACCTGCTTCCAGCCCTCGCCGATCTCGCCGAAGACCATCTCGTCGGGGACGAAGACCTCGTCCAGGATGACCTCGGAGAAGTGGCGGGAACCCGACATCGACTCGATCGGACGGATGGTGACGCCCTCGCTGCGCAGGTCCAGCAGGAACTGCGACAGGCCGGCGTGGCGGTTCGAGGTGTCCACCGGCTCCGTGCGGGCCAGGCAGAAGAACGCCTCCGAGTACTGGGCGCCGGAGGTCCACACCTTGGTGCCGGTGACCTTCCAGCCGCCGTCGACCTGCACGGCGCGCGTGCGCACCGACGCCAGGTCCGAACCGGAGTCCGGCTCGCTCATGCCGATGGCGAAGCAGGACTCGCCGGCCGCGATGCGGGGCAGGTACTCCTTCTTCTGCTCCTCCGTGCCGTGCGCCAGCAGCGACGGCGCGATCTGGCGGTCGGCGACCCACTGGGCGGCGACGGGCGCGCCCACGGCCAGCAGCTCCTCGGTGACGACGAACCGCTCGATGAACGTGCGGCCGTGTCCCCCGTACTCCTTCGGGATGGTCATGCCGACCCAACCCTGCTGCGCGAGTTCCTTGGTGAACTCCTCGTCCCACTTCGTCAGCCAGGTGTCGATGCTCGGCTCGAACCTGCCCTCCGCAATCTTCTCCGCCAGGAACCGGCGGACGTCGAGCCGCAGTTCCCGCAGCTCCGGTGACTCCTGCTTCATGTGCGCTCCTAATCGTCGGTGACCGTGGTCACAAACATACCGCATAATCCCCATTTGCGTAACCCCCTACGCCATTTGGAAGAAAATTCTTCGCGTTTCGCCTTTTCCCCAGGTCGGATTGCTAGTCTTGAGGCCATGACAGAGTCCACCCGGCCGCGGCACCGCATGGTCGACCGCGTTGCGGCAATCCTCGAGCTCGTCGCCCGATCCAACGGGCTGACCCTGACCGACATCTCCCAGAACCTCGGCTATCCGCTGAGCACCACCCAGGGACTGGTCAACGGGCTCGCCGCCACCGGCTACCTCGACGAGCGCAACAAGCGCTACACGCTCGGCATGGCGCCCTACCTCATCAACGCGATGGCCGGCCGCCGCCCCATCGAACTGGTGACGCAGGCCGAAATCGACGAAATCTCGGAGGAGACCGGCCTCATCACCGTGCTCTCCATCGCCGTCGACGAGCGCGTCTTCTACCTCCACTCCGCGGCCGAGGGAATGTCGTACCAGTACCTCACCGAGAACTTCCTGCCGCGCTCCCTGCTGCGCACCTCCTCCGGATGGGTCCTGCTCGCCGGCATGGACAAGCGCGACCTGTGGTCCTACCTGAGGAACCGCCCGGCCGATCAACAGGAGTACGTCGAGGCCTTCCTCGCCGCCGTCGAGGACATCGCCGCCACCGGCATCTGCGCCTCCCCCGCCGTCGCCGAAAAGGGCGTCGACGGCGTCTCCATCGGCGTGGAGCAGGACGGCCACATCGTCGCCGCCGTCGGCGTCATCGGCTCGCACGAGGAAATCTCCTCCCGCCGCGACGAACTCGTCGACGTGCTGAAGCGGCACCGCCGCAACTGGGCATAGCGCCCCGAAAACACGGACCCGCCCACCCGGATGACCCGGGTGGGCGGTGCACATTGTCCGAAAATCGCCGGAGGCGACGCGTTCTTACTTGCCCTGGTACTCCCCCTTCCGCTTCTCGCCGAAGGCGGCCAGCGCCTCACGGTGATCCTCCGTGTGGTGCGCCAGCGCCTGCATGGCGGCCGACAGCTCCAGCAGGCTCTCCAGCGACTGGTGCTGGGACTCGCGGAGCAGCTTCTTGGCCATCCGCACCGAGTGCGGCGGGTTCTTGGCGACCCGCTCGGCCAGCTTCTTCGCCGCGTCCATCAGCTCCTCGGGCGCGACGACCTCGTTGACGAGGCCCCACTCCAGGGCGACGTCCGACTTCACGCGGTCGCCGGTCAGCGCCATCTCGGCCGCACGGGCCGGGCCGATGGTCTTCGTCAGCAGCCACGCGCCGCCGTCGCCCGGGATGATGCCCAGGCCGACGAAGCTCTCCGCGAACCAGGCCTTCTCCGAGGCCACGCGCATGTCGCACATCAGGGTCAGGTCGCAGCCGGCGCCGACGGCCGGGCCGTTGACCGCCGCGATGACCGGCACCTGGCAGTGGTACAGCGCCAGCGGGATGCGCTGGATGCCGTTGCGGTAACCGTCGCGGAGCTCGTACGGGCTGCCGCCGAACATGCCGTTGCGGTCCACCATGTCCTTCACGTTGCCGCCGGCGGAGAACGCCGGGCCGGCGCCGGTGAGGATGACTGCGCGGACGTCATGGTCCAGGTTGACGCGGGCGACGTTGTCGACCAGCGCCTCGATGATGTCGGGCGCGGAAATCGGGTTGCGGATTTCCGGCAGGTTCATCGTCCACGTCTCGACGTGGCCGTCACGCTCGACGAGGAGAACGTCGCCGGCGGTGTTGTTCGTGTCGCTCATTGCCAAGTCCCTTTCCGGGGGTCAAAGGAAAACAAGTGGAAAACGGGGTCAAACGGGGTCAAGCTTCAATGATGGCCGAACTCGGCCGCCTACATCAGGTTGGGCACCCACATGACCAGGTCCGGCCACAGGAGGAAGATGGCCGCCATGACCAGCATGGCCACCACGTACGGGAACGCTCCCTTGAACACCGTCATCGGCGCCATGTTCGCGGATTTCGACACCACGAACACGTTGATGCCCATTGGCGGCGTCACCATGCCGACCTCGGCCAGCAGCACCATGAAGATGCCGAACCACACCGGGTCGTAGCCCAGGCCCACCACGACCGGCAGGACGATGGGCACCGTCAGCGCGATGATGGCGATCTGGTCCATGAAGAAGCCGAGCACCACGTAGAACACCGCGATGAGGGCCATGATGACCAGCACCGGCAGCGCCGAGTTCTCGATGGCGGTGACCAGGCGCGGGGCCGCGCGGGTCTCCGTGAGGAAGTGGCCCAGCACGTGCGCCGACATGATGATGGCCAGAATCATGGCCGTCGACTTCACGGTCTCGACCAGGCAGCGGCCCATGCCGAGCATGGTGAACCTGCCGCGGACGACGACCAGGAACAGTGCGGCGAACGCGCCCAGGGCGGCGGCCTCCGTCGGGGTGGCGACGCCCAGGAAGATGGAGCCGACGACCGCGAGGAACACGATGAGCAGCGGGGACGCCTGGCCCAGGTACCTGAGCTTGTCCTTCATCGAGGAACGCGTGCCCATCGGGATGGAATCCCGGTTGCGCATCATGCCCAGGTACATGGTCAGCGCCATCGCGCAGGCGATGAGGATGCCCGGGAAGAAGCCGGCGATGAGGACATCGCCGACCGACGCTTCCGCCGTGATGGCGTAGAACACCAGGATGATGGACGGCGGAATCATGGCCGCCAGGGTGCCCACCGACGCCACGAGGCCGGAGGCCACGTCGGGGCGGTAGCCCTCGCGGAGCATGCGGGTCGTCGACGTCTGCGCCAGGGTCGCGGCCGCGGCCGTCGAGGAACCCGATACCGCCGCGAACGCCGTGCCGGCGCCGATGGAGGCGATGCCCGTACCGCCCGGCATGCGGCCGACGAGGCCGCGGGCGGCGTCGAAAAGCGAATCGAGCAGGCCGGACATGAGCATGAACTGCGCCATGAGCATGAACAGCGGGATGGCCGTCAGCGAGGTACTGCGGACCGCGGTGGCCGGCGCCGTTTCCATGACCGGGAGGACCAGGTCCAAACCGCCCATGGCCAGGAGGCCCAGGATGCCCGTCGCGAAAATGACGAATGAAACGGGCACCCTCAGCATGATCAGGACGATCAGCAGGATGATGATGCTTGCGAGCAACATGTCAGTGCGCCTCCCCCGGCTCGTAGTCCGTGTAAGAGCGATCCCACTTGGTGGTGAGCTCGCGGAAAATGTCGATGCCGGAGACGATGAGGCCCATGAACGCGGCGACCGGGATCATGACCCTCCAGGTCCAGCTGGCCCACGGGATGTCGGCCATGCCCGGCGGCACGCGCTCCCCGATGGAGATGGAGAACGACGTCGCCTCCACGCCCGCGAGGAACAGCAGCAGGAAGGTGATGAAGATGATCACCTGCGCCAGCAGCATCAGCAGCTTCTGCACCACCGGCGGAAACTTGCCGAACAGCGACGCCACGGCGATGTGCGAACCGGTGCGGTACGCGGTGACCAGGCCGAAGAAGGCGATGGCCACCATCAGGTAGCGCTCGGAGAAACCGATGTTCCAGCCCAGCGGCGACTGCAGCACCGCACGCATGAACACCTCGATGACCGTCAGCACGCCACTGATGACCACGGCCGCGGCCGCGATGACGGCGCAGACGCCCGAGAGGAAATTTTGGAGCTTGTGCAGCATCGGGTAGTCGTTGGTCACGAACCCGAAGGTCGTGCGCTTGCCGATGCCGTCATGCCCCGGATGGACGATGGTCTTGTTCGTGGACTTCATGTTCACGGACGCTTTTTTCGCGGATGACCCGGTCACGGCAGATCACTCTCGATCCGGTCCTCGTTCTCGGCCAGGGCGCGCTGGAACTCCTCCAGCACCCGGCCGGCGGGGCGGCCCATCGACTCGAGGTCGCGGACCCAGCCCTGGCGGGTCGGCTCCAGCAGGGCCTCCCACTCGTCGGCGTTGCCGGAGATGTCGCTGAACTGGACGCCCGACTCCTCCATCGCGTCGTAGGACTCGCCGACGGACTTGTTGAGCTCCTCGCACACGCTCTGGTGCGATTCCTCGGCCAGGCCGGTGATCAGCTCGCGCTGCTCGTCGGAAAGCTCGTTCCAGGTGTCGTTGTTGATGACGTACACCGTGGTGAAGGAACCGAGGTTGGCGCCGCGGGTCGAGTAGTGGATGACCTCCTCGAGGCCGTACGGCGTAATCGACACGGGGGACGCGACGGTGCCTTCCACGGTGCCGCGGGTCAGCGCCTCGTAGAGGTCGCCGATGGGCATGCCGACGCCCGCCGCGCCGACCGCGTCGACGATGCGGTCCTGGGCGCCGCCGGTGGAACGCTGCACGGTGCCGCGCAGGTCATCGGGGACCGTGACCTCGCGGCCGGCCGTCATGGCCTCGTACGCGGGGATGACGCCGACCCACAGGGGACGCAGGTTCAGCGGCTCGAACTCCTCCTCGTAGAGGATGCCGCCCTCGGACATCAGCTCCATCAGGGCGTAGCCGGCCTGGCAGGAATCCTGCACCAGGCCCGGCAGGTCGCCCACGGACGACAGGGGCATCTCCGACGACACGTAGGACGGCGACACCACGGAGATGTCGGCGACGCCCGTGCGGACGACGGTGGGCATGTCCCACTGCTTGCCGAGCTGGCCGGAGGCGTAGTACTCCAGGCCGAGCCCGACGTCCGGGCCCTGTTCCTGCAGTCCCTCGATGAACTGCTCGGTGCCGCCCCTGCCGATCGGGTGGGTCAGCGAGAAGCTGTCGCCCATGATGAGCATCCCGTCGTCATGGCCGCTGCCTTCCGCGGAGCAGCCCGCGGCGCCGATTGCCAGTGCGACGAGGGCGGCGCCGATGGCCGCCCGTCGCTTGTTGTTTACCGTCATGCCGGGCCCCACTGACCCGGGTTTCCGGCGAGGGGAAGCGACGCCACCGCAGCGGCGGTCGCCTTCCTCGGGAATCCCATTTTCACGCCTGCACCTCCAGCCACCCTTTTACGGGTTTGCGTAGTTGACTACCTGAATGCGTAGTGTGACGTAGCTTACTTTGATTCATAAACGTGTCAAGGGAAACGGCGCACGCTGCGGAACTTTTTCGCACCCAAAGAAAAAAGACCAGGTGAAGTCCGTTTCCGTGGCACGAAAAAGCCCCCGACCACCTCCGGGCGGGGGCAAGGGCGGGGGTCGTGCGACCCGGTCGGCTACACGGGCGTTTCGGTCCAGGCGACGCCCGCGTCGGCGGACAGGACCTCGCCATGGGTGATGGCCTGGAGCACGCCGTCGAGACGCTCCGCGCCACCGGGCTCGACCGCCACCACGTGCGTGACCTCCTGCGCCCATTCGGTGTCCGTGACCTCGAAACCGCGGGTGCGCAGCTCCGCCTCGACGCGGCCGGCGTCGGCGGCGCCGACGGTCACCGCCCGCAGATCGCTGCGGCTGCGGCGAGCGCGCGGCACCGACGCCAG
>DUOR01000411.1 GCA_012838715.1 Actinomycetales bacterium | reverse complement strand
TGGGGCAGCTGGCGGAGGCCCGCCGGGCGCACCTCGGCGACGACGCCCCGATCCCGATGGCCCGCCGCGCCCTCGGCTCGATCCCGAAGGCGCAGCGCAAGGACGCCGGCCGCCTGGTCAACATGGCCCGCGGCCGGGTGGAGAAGGACTTCGCGGAGCGCCAGGCGGTGCTCGAGGAGGAGGACGCCGCGCGCCGCCTCGTCGAGGAGCGCATCGACGTCACGGTCGACACCACCCGCGCCCAGCGCGGCGGCATGCACCCCATCACCATCCTGTCCGAGCAGATCGGCGACATCTTCGTCGGCATGGGCTGGGAAATCGCGGAGGGCCCCGAGGTCGAGGCCGAGTACTTCAACTTCGACGCCCTGAACTTCCTGCCGGACCACCCGGCCCGCACGCTGCAGGACACCTTCCACATCGCCCCGGCGGGCTCCCTGCAGGTGCTGCGCACCCACACCTCGCCGGTGCAGGTCCGCACCATGCAGGAACGCGACCTGCCCATCTACGTCATCTGCCCGGGCCGCACCTTCCGCACCGACGAGCTGGACGCCACCCACACGCCGGTGTTCCACCAGGTGGAGGGCCTCGCCATCGACAAGGGCCTGACCATGGGCCACCTGCGCGGCACCCTGGACCACATGGCCAAGGAGATGTTCGGCCCGGAGACCCGCACCCGCATGCGCCCGAACTACTTTCCCTTCACCGAGCCGTCGGCCGAGGTCGACGTGTGGTTCCCCAACAAGAAGGGCGGCGCCGGCTGGATCGAGTGGGGCGGCTGCGGCATGGTCAACCCGAACGTCCTGCGCGCCTCGGGCATCGACCCGGAGGTCTACTCCGGTTTCGCGTTCGGCATGGGCCTCGAGCGCACCCTGCAGTTCCGCAACGGCCTGTCGGACATGCGCGACATGGTCGAAGGCGACGTGCGCTTCACCCAGCCGTTCGGCATCCGCGGTTAATCGGTCACCCCACACTTCAAGGAGAATCCACACATGTTCGTCCCGCAGTCCTGGGTCACCGACGTCGTCGCCGCCGCCAACCCCGGTTGGTCCGTCACCCCCGATGAGCTCGACGCCGGTTTCGTCCGCGTCGGCTTCGAAACCGAGGGCCACGAGCCGCTGCCGCCGGTCACCGGCCCGCTGGTGTTCGGCGTGGTCGACTCCATCGAGGAGCTGACCGAATTCAAGAAGCCCATCCGCTACTGCAAGGTCAACGTCGGCGACGCCAACGGCACGGGTGAGCGGCAGGGCATCATCTGCGGCGCCACCAACTTCGCCGAGGGCGACACCGTCGTAGTCGCGCTGCCCGGCACCGTCCTGCCCGGCGATTTCGCCATCGGCTCCCGCGAGACCTACGGCCGCATGTCCGAGGGCATGATCTGCTCGGAGTCCGAGCTCGGCCTGACCGACGCGTCCTCCGGCATCCTCACCCTGCCCGCCGAGTCCGGCGCCCCGGGCGAGGACGCCCGCGCGTTCCTCGGCCTGGACGACGAGCTCTTCGAGGTCAACGTGACCCCGGACCGCGGCTACGCGCTGTCGCTGCGCGGCCTGGGCCGCGAGATCGCCTCCGCCTTCGACCTGGAGTACGCCGATCCGGCCGAGGTCGAGGCCCTGCCGGTGGAGGGCTCCGCCCTGGAGATCGACCTCCGCCCGGAGACCGACGCCATCCGCTTCGGCCTGCGCCGCGTCACCGGCGTCGACCCGGAGGCGGAGACCCCGTGGTGGATGCGCCGCCGCCTGCTGCTCGCGGGCCAGCGCAGCGTCAACCTGCCCACGGACATCACCAACTACGTGATGCTGCTGCTGGGCCAGCCGATGCACGCCTTCGACGGCGGCGCCATCGCCGGCGGCCTGACGGTGCGCAACGCCGAGCCGGGGGAGACCCTGACCACCCTCGACCACGTCGAGCGGAAGCTGGACCCCGAGGACGTCGTCATCTGCGACGACACCGGCATCCAGTCGCTGGCCGGCGTCATGGGCGGCGTCACCTCCGAAATCGCCGACGGCACCACCGACGTCCTCTTCGAGGCCGCCATCTGGTCGCCGCTGCGCGTCTTCCGCACGGGCCGCCGCCACAAGCTCAGCTCCGAGTCCTCGCGCCGCTACGAGCGTAACGTCGACCCGGCGCTGGTCGAGCCCTCGCTGGATCTGGCGTGCCGCCTGCTCGCCGAGATCGGCGGCGGCACCGTCGAGCCGGGCCGCACCATCGTCGGTGACGTCCCCGCCCCCGCGACCATCGAGTTCCCGGTGGACCGCCCGTCGAGCGTCGCCGGCGTCGAGTACTCCCGCGAGACGGTCATCGCCCGCCTCGAGGAGGTCGGCTGCTCCGTGGAGGTCTCCTCCTGTGGCGCGAAGCTGATGGTCACCCCGCCGTCGTGGCGCCCGGACCTGACCATGTCCGCCGACCTGGTGGAGGAGGTCCTGCGCCTGGAGGGCCTGGAGGACATCCCGGTCGTCCTGCCGGTCGCCCCGGCCGGCCGTGGCCTGACCCCGCGCCAGCAGCTGCGCCGTTCCGTCGGCCACGCCCTGGCCCACAACGGCTACCTGGAGATCCTGCCCACGCCGTTCACCGCGAACGACGTCTTCGACGTGTGGGGGCTTGCCGACGACGACCCCCGCCGCAACACCGTGAAGGTCATCAACCCGCTGGAGAGCGACCGCGCGCAGTTGGGCACGACGCTCCTGCCCGCGATGCTGGATTCCCTGCGCCGCAACGTGTCCCGCGGCCAGGTCGACCTGTCGCTGTACGGCGTCGCCCAGGTGTCGCTGCCGCAGGGCTCCGGCATGTCGTCGATGCCGGACGTCTCCGGTCTGCCGGACGCCGAGGAGCTGCGCGAGCTGCGCGAGTCCCTCCCGGCGCAGCCGCTGCACGTCGCCGCCGTCGCCTGCGGCCGCGTCCAGCTGGACACCCCGTGGGGCGAGGGCCGCGACTACGGCGCCGTCGACGCCATCGAAGCCGCCCGCCTGGTGTTCCGCGCCGCCGACCTGGAGCCGACGGTCCGCAACGCCGAGCACCTGCCGTGGCACCCGGGCCGCTGCGCGGAGTTCTCCGTCGACGGCCGCGTCGTCGGCTACGCCGGCGAGCTGCACCCGAAGGTCATCGCCGCGGCGGGCCTGCCGGAGCGCACCTGCGCCATGGAGCTCGACCTGGATGCGCTGCCGCTGTCGGAGCACCTGCCGGCGCCGGTGCTCAGCCCGTTCCCGGCGGTGCACCAGGACCTGGCGCTCGTCGTCTCCGACGAGGTCCCGGCCGCCGACGTGGAGGCCACCGTCCGGGAGGGCGCGGGCGAGCTGCTCGAGTCCATCCGCATCTTCGACGTCTACCGGTCGGAGCAGCTGGGCGAGGGCCGCCGTTCGCTGGCGTTCTCCCTGCGTTTCCGCGCGAAGGACCGCACCCTGACCGAGGACGAGGCCTCGCGGGGCCGCCTCGCCGCCGCCGAGCTGGCCAAGGAGCGCCACGACGCGGAGATGCGCGGGTAGCATTCGGGGCAGCGGCGCCGCGCCAGGGAACCGTCCCGGGAGCGGCGCCGAAACACGCGGATGAATATCTTGCAACGCGATGAATAATCGTGTTGAATGTTCACATGAGCATTTCCGCAGCAGTCGCCGGCGCCACGGGCTACGCGGGTGGAGAAATCCTCCGCCTGCTCCTGTCGCACCCGGCGTACCTTTCCGGTGAACTGACCATCGGCGCCCTGACCGGCGGATCCAACGCCGGCGCGCGGGTGGGCGACATCATGCCCCACCTCGCTCCGCTTGCGGATCGCGTCATCGAGGACACCACCGCCGAGACCCTCGCGGGCCACGACGTCGTTTTCCTGGGCCTGCCCCACGGCCATTCGGCCGCGCTGGCGGCGGAGCTGGGCGAGGACGTCACCATCATCGACTGCGGCGCCGACTTCCGTCTGTCCGACGCCGCCGAGTGGGAGCGCTACTACGGCTCCGAGCACGCGGGCACCTGGACCTACGGCATCCCCGAGATGCCGGGCCAGCGCGAGAAGATCGCGGGGTCCACGCGCGTCGCCGTCCCGGGGTGCTTCCCGACGGGCGCCACCATCGCCATCCAGCCGGCCCTGGGGGCCGGGCTCATCGAGCCGGATCTGGCGGTCGTGTCCATCACCGGCACCTCCGGCGCGGGCAAGAAGGCCGCCGTCCCGATGCTCGGTTCCGAGGTCATGGGCAACCTGAAGGCGTACAACACCGCCGGCCGGCACCGCCACACCGCCGAGATGCTGCAGAACTTCTCCCCGTACTCGGAGGAGCTGAAGGTCAGTTTCACACCGATCCTCGCGCCGACCCCGCGCGGAATCCTCACCACCGCCACCGCGAAGCTTTCCGACGCGACGGTGACCACCGCGTCGGCACGCGCGGCCTACGCGGAGGCGTACGAGGGCGAGCCCTTCGTGCAGCTGCTGTCCGAGGGCGTCCAGCCGCAGACGAAGTCCGTCGTCGGCTCGAACCTGGTGCAGGTGCAGGTCGAGGTCGACGAGCGCGCCGGCCGGCTGCTGATCACCGCGGCGATCGACAACCTGACCAAGGGCACCGGCGGCGCCGCCGTGCAGTGCATGAACATCATCTTCGGCCGGCCCGAGACCGCCGGTCTGCCGCTCGCGGGGGTCGCGCCGTGACCGGCGGGGCCATTCCGGCCAACCCCGCCGCCCCGGACCAGCCGACCGGCGTCACCGCGCCGAAGGGCTTCCGAGCCGCCGCCGTCACCGCGGGCATCAAGGCCTCCGGCAAGCCGGACATGGCGCTCGTGGTCAACGACGGGCCGAGCAAGGCCGCCGCGGCCGTGTTCACCCGCAACCGCGTCCAGGCCGCGCCGGTCGTGGTCACCCGCGATCACGTCGCCGACGGCGCCATCACCGCGGTGCTGCTGAACTCCGGCAACGCCAACGCCTGCAACGGCAGGCCCGGCCTCGAGGACTGCCTCGAGTCCTGCACCACGCTGGCCGACGCGCTGGACGTGCCGGTCACCGACATCGCCGTGTGCTCCACCGGCCTCATCGGCGACAGGCTGCCGATGGACGCCGTCCTCGGCGGCATCCCGCCGCTGGTCCGGTCGCTTTCCGACGGGCCGGAGGCGGCGACCGGCGCCGCCACCGCCATCATGACCACCGACCTGGTGGCCAAGGAGGCCGTCGCCCACGGCGAGGGCTTCACCGTCGGCGCGATGGGCAAGGGCGTCGGCATGATCAGCCCGTCCATGGCGACGATGCTCGGCGTCATCACCACCGACGCCGACGTGACGCCGGAGATGGCGCACGCCGCGGTGGCGCGGGCGGCGGAGCTGACCTTCAACCGCCTCGACATCGACGGCTCGACCTCCACCAACGACACGGTGCTGATCATGGCCTCCGGCGCCTCCGGCGTGCGGCCCGGCCAGGAGGAGTTCGACCGCGCCGTGCTGGAGGTCTGCGACTCCATCGCCCGCCAGATGCAGTCCGACGCCGAGGGCGTGACGAAGCGAGTCGCCATCACGGTGCGCGGCACCGGCGGCGAGGAGCAGGCGCTGGCCGCGGCCCGCATCATCGGCCGCGACAACCTGTTCAAGTGCGCGATGTTCGGCTCGGACCCCAACTGGGGCCGCGTCCTGGCCGCCGTGGGCGTCGCCCCCGTCGACATGGACCCGGACCACATCACCGTGTCCTTCAACGGCCACGTCGTCTGCCGCGACACCGGCGGCACGCCCGACGCGCGCTCCGTGGACCTGTCCGGCCCGGACATCGAGGTCGACGTCGACCTCGGCACCGGCGACGAGGCGTCGGCGACCATCCGCACCACGGACCTGTCGCACGACTACGTCCACATCAACTCCGCCTACTCCACGTAACCCGGACCCACACCCACCGACCAGAAAGGCGCACCGCGATGACCCCGTTCCACGGGAACCTCACCGAGGACCTCACCGCCGAACAGCGCGCCCACGTGCTCGCCGAGGCGCTGCCGTGGCTGCAGCACCACCGCGACAAGATCGTCGTGATCAAGTACGGCGGCAACGCCATGACCGACGACCGCCTGAAGGCCGCGTTCGCCCAGGACATGGTGTTCCTGCGCACCGTCGGCATCAAGCCGGTGGTCGTCCACGGCGGTGGCCCGCAAATCTCCGACATGCTGCGCCGCCTCGGCCTCGACGGGGAATTCCGCGGCGGCTTCCGCGTCACCACGCCGGAGGTGATGGAGGTCGTGCGCATGGTGCTGTTCGGCCAGGTCGGCCGGGAGCTGGTGGGACTCATCAACGCGCACGGCGCGATGGCGGTGGGCACCTCCGGCGAGGATGCCGGCCTGTTCCGCGCCGAGAAGCGCATGGTCGACGTCGGGGGTGTGCCCACCGACATCGGTCTCGTGGGCGATATCGTCGAAGTCAAGTCGGAATCCTTGTTCGACCTGATTGACGCGGGCCGCATCCCCGTCGTCTCCACCATCGCGCCCGGCGACGACGGGGAGGTCTACAACGTCAACGCCGACACCGCCGCCGGCGCGCTGGCCGCGGCGCTCGGCGCCGAGCGCCTGGTGATCCTCACCAACGTCGAGGGCCTGTACACGAACTGGCCCGACAAGGGGTCGCTGGTGTCGCAGATTTTCGCCGACGAGCTGCGCGACATCCTGCCCGGCCTCGACGCCGGCATGATTCCGAAGATGGAATCGTGCCTGCACGCCGTCGACGCCGGGGTGATGGCGGCCCACGTCATCGACGGCCGGCAGCCGCACTCCGTGCTGCTCGAGCTGTTGACTTCGGGCGGCATCGGCACCATGGTCCGCCCCGGCTCGGCCGACGACGAAAACCACCCGGACGTCGACCCCGAATTCATCGGGGATGCGCTCGCCGCCGCCAGTGGCATCATCCGGGCCAACGACAGCAGCGACGACAGCACCGACGACACCGTCAACGACAACACCAACGACAGCGACAACCGAGGAGTGGACCCGAAGTGACCAACGATTTCAGCGCCGCGTGGCAGTCGCGGATGATGAACAACTACGGCACGCCGCGCATCGAGCTGGTGAAGGGCGAGGGCGCCGTGGTCACCGATTCCGAGGGCCGCGAGTACCTGGACCTGCTGGCCGGCATTGCCGTGAACGTGCTGGGCCACGGGCACCCGGCGATCGTCGACGCGGTGTCGACGCAGATCGCGACGCTGGGCCACGTGTCCAACATCTTCGCCTCCGAGCCGTCGCTGGCGCTGGCGGGCAAGCTCATCGAGTTGACCGGCTGGGACGCCGACGACTCGCGGGTGATGTTCTGCAACTCCGGCACCGAGGCCAACGAGGCGGCGTTCAAGCTGTCGCGCCTCACGGGCCGCCGCCGCGTCATCGCCACCCACCACGGCTTCCACGGCCGCACGATGGGTTCGCTCGCGCTGACCGGCCAGCCGGACAAGCGCGCGCCCTTCGACCCGATGCCGGGCGGCGTGGAGTTCGTGCCCTACGGCGACATCGAGTTCCTCACCAAGACCATCGAGGCCGATCCGCTGAACACCTCGGCGGTCATCATGGAGCCGATCCAGGGCGAGACCGGCGTCGTCGCGCCGCCGGAGGGCTACCTCAAGAAGGTCCGCGAGCTGACCCGCAAGTACGGCGTGCTCATGATCATGGACGAGGTGCAGACCGGCATCGGCCGCACCGGCGCCTGGTTCGCCCACCAGCACGAGGACATCGTGCCGGACATCATGACCCTGGCCAAGGGCCTCGGCGGCGGCCTGCCGCTGGGCGCGGTCGTGGCGAACGGGGAGGCCGCGAAGCTGTTCACCCCGGGCATCCACGGCACCACCTTCGGCGGCAACCCGGTGTGCACCGCGGCCGCCCTGGCGGTCATCGATACCCTCGAGAAGGAGGACCTGCTGCCGCGGGTCGCCGAGAAGGGCCGCTTCATGGCGCGCCGCCTCGCCTCCCTCGACCTCGTCGACCACGTCCGCGGCCGCGGCTTCATGCTCGGCCTCGTCCTCGACGGCCCGCTGGCCAAGGGCGCCGTCGACGCGGGCTACCGCCACGGCGTCATCCTCAACGCGCCGCAGCCGAACGTGCTGCGCCTCGTGCCGCCGCTGAACCTCACCGACGCCGAAATCGACCGCGCGGTCGAACTCGTCGACGTCTGCCTCAACGAGGCGAAGGCCGCGCTTTCCGACGGCGCCAAGTAGCGCCCCGTCGGAAAGCACGGCGCGCAACCCACGACAAAGAAAGGACGGGAAAAGCCCATGATCCGGCATTTCCTCGCCGACGACGATCTGACCCGGGCGGAGCAGGCCGACGTGCTGGCACTGGCCGCGCGGATGAAGCGGGACCCGTACGCGCTGCGCCCCCTGGAGGGGCCGCAGTCCGTGGCGGTGCTGTTCGACAAGACGTCGACCCGCACCCGCTTCTCCTTCGACGCCGGCATCGCCGCCATGGGAGGCAACCCCATCATCGTGGACTCCGGGTCCTCGCAGATGGGCAAGGGCGAGACCCTGCAGGACACGGCGGCCGTGCTGTCGCGCTTCGTGTCCGCCATCGTGTGGCGCACCTACGCGCAGTCCGGCCTCGAGGCGATGACCGAGACGTCGACCGTGCCCGTCGTCAACGCGCTGTCCGATGACTTCCACCCCTGCCAGATCCTCGCGGACCTGCAGACCATCATCGAGCACCGCTGCCCCGACGAAGGCCACGCCGGCCTCTCCGGCCTCAAGGCCGTGTACTTCGGCGACGGCGCCAACAACATGGCCAACTCCTACCTCGTCGGTTTCGCGACCGCGGGGCTGGACGTCACCATCTGCGCGCCCGAGGGCTTCCAGCCGGAACAGCGCTTCGTCGACCGCGCCCGCCGCGTCGCCGCGGACACCGGGGCGACCGTGTCGGTCACCGCCGACGTCGACGAAGCCATCGCCGGGGCGGACGTCGTCCTCACCGACACCTGGGTCTCCATGGGACAGGAGAACGACGGCCTCGACCGCCGCACCCCGTTCCTGCCGTACCAGGTCAACGCGGAACTGATGGCGAAGGCCAACGACGGCGCCATCTTCCTGCACTGCCTGCCCGCCTACCGCGGCAACGAGGTCACCGCCGACGTCATCGACGGCCCCGCCTCCGTCGTCTTCGACGAGGCCGAGAACCGCATGCACGCCCAGAAGGCGCTGCTCGCGTGGCTCATCGACGAATCCGTCCGCGGCGGGGGAGCGTAGGCCATGACCATCCCCGGTTCCCGCACCGCACGGCAGGCCCGCATCGCGGACCTGCTGGGCAGGCGGTCGATCTCCAGCCAAGTGCAGCTCGCCGAGCTGCTCGCGGCGGAGGGCATCGACATCTCCCAGGCGACGCTGTCCCGGGACCTCGATGAACTCGGGGCCCGCAAGATCCGCGACGCCGACGGGGCCGCACGGCTGGCCATCGACGGTGACGGGGCGGAGCTCGCGGCCAGCCGCGGCGCCGTCGCCCGCATGCGGCGCGTCCTCGACGAGCTGCTCGTGGACACGGACCACTCCGGCACCATCGCGGTGCTGCGCACCCCGCCCGGGGCCGCGCAATACCTGGCCAGCGTGATCGACCGCGCCGGCCTGCCCGACATCGCCGGCACCATCGCCGGCGACGACACCATCTTCTGCCTGGCCCGGGAGCCCCATACGGGGGCCGACCTGGCCCGGCGATTGTCCGGCGACGCCGGGCAGTAGAATCGACCAATGAATATCCCCGGCCCCGCCGCATCCGCGGCGGCCTCCGGCCGGGAGCACCGACAAAGGAGCGAACCGCACATGACTGATCGCGTCATTCTCGCCTACTCCGGCGGCCTGGACACCACCGTCGCCATCGAGTGGATGAAGCAGGAGACCGGCGCCGAGGTCGTCGCCGTGTCCATCGACGTGGGCCAGGGCGGCGAGGACATGGAGTCCATCCGCCAGCGCGCGCTGGACGCCGGCGCCGTGGAGTCCGTCATCGTCGACGCCCGCGATGAGTTCGCCGACGAGTACTGCCTGCCGGCCATCAAGGCCAACGCGCTGTACATGAAGAAGTACCCGCTGGTGTCGGCCCTGTCCCGCCCGCTGATCGTCAAGCACATGGCGCAGGCCGCGAAGGACCACGGCGGCACCCACGTCGCCCACGGCTGCACCGGCAAGGGCAATGACCAAGTCCGTTTCGAGGTCGGTTTCTCCAACACCGCCCCGGACCTGAAGATCATCGCCCCGGCCCGCGACTACGCCTGGACCCGCGACAAGGCCATCGCCTTCGCGGAGAAGAACGACATCCCGATCGAGCAGTCGAAGTCGTCGCCGTTCTCCATCGACCAG
>DUOR01000410.1 GCA_012838715.1 Actinomycetales bacterium | reverse complement strand
GTCGCGGCGGAGGACACCGCGCGGGTGACGAAGGAACCGCCGAACGCCGGCAGGGACATGGCCCGCAGCACGAACCAGGCGACCAAGGTGGCGGCGGCACCGCCGACCAGGGCGGCGACCATGCCGATCAGGGCGTGCCGCAGCGACAGCTGGTCGTCGGCGAAGATCTCGCCGAGCTGATCGTCCGGCCACGCGCGGGCCGAGGAGCCGCGGACCGGTGTGGCCACGGCATTCGTCGTCACGGCCCCGCCACCGGGGTCCCCGGTGCTCGCCGTCGTGCTTTCAACCATGCGTCCCAGTCTCCCATACGGCCCGGGCCGCGGGGGCCGGGCGCGAAGGTAAGTGAAGCGTGGTTAACCCAATCCCGGCGGGAGGCTAGATGGGCAGCTTCCGGAAGATGGGGCGCGGGATGTGGCGCAGGATCGTCATGACCCAGCGGAACGCCGGCGGCGCCCACACGAGGGACTTGCCGGACTCGACGGACTTCACCGCCAGTTCGGCGACGTCCTCCTTGTTCACGGTCAGCGGCGCTTCCTTCACGCCGGCCGACATGCGGGTGCGGACCATGCCCGGGCGGATGACCAGGCTCTTCACGCCATACTCCTCCAGCGCCTCACCGAGGATGAGGAAGAAGCCGTCCAGGCCCGCCTTGGTCGAGCCGTACACGAAGTTCGAGCGGCGCACGCGCTCGCCGGCGGCCGAGGACATGGTGATGAACTGGCCGTGGCCCTGCTCCTTGAACTTCGCGCCCACCAGCACGCCCATGGACACGCCGCCGGTGTAGTTGACCTGCGCGATCTGCACGGCCTTGCGCTGGTCCTGCCACAGCTCCTCGGCGTCGCCGAGCAGGCCGAAGGCCACGATGCAGACGTCGACGTCGCCCTCGGCGAACGCCTCCTCCACGACCTTCGGGTGCGAATCGAAGTCGATGGCGTCGAAGTCGATGCTGCGGACGTCGGAGGCGCCGGCGGCGCGCATCTGCGCCTCGGCGGCCTCGCGGCCCGGGTCGCCCGGCAGGGACGCCAGGATCACCTTGGCGGGGCCCTTCTCCAGGAATGCGGCGGTGATGGCGAGGCCGATCTCGCTGGTGCCGCCGAGCACCAGGATGGACTGGGGGACGCCCACGGCGTTGATCATTGAATGGCTCCTAAATGTGTCGGGGTCTAGCGCAGCTCGAGGCGACGGCTCAGGTCGGACTCGAAAACGCCGGTGGGGTCGATGTCGTTGCGGATGCGCAGCCATTCCGCCATCTCCGGGTACATGGCGTGGAAGTTCTCCGCGGAGGTGCGGGACTCCTTGGCCAGGTACAGGCGGCCGCCGAACTCCATGACGCGCTTGTCCAGCTCGTCGAGGAAGGGGCCGAGGCCCTTCTTGATGGGGAAGTCGACGCAGACGTTCCAGCCGGGCATCGGGTACGACAGGTGGCCGCGGTTGCCCTCGCCGAACAGCTTGAACACGTTCAGCGCGGAGTAGTGGCCCGACTTCTGGATGTCGCGGATGATGTCCTTGAACGGCTCGACGGCGTCGGTGGGCACGACGAACTGGTACTGCAGGAAGCCCTTCTTGCCGTAGCCGCGGTTCCACTCGCCGATGAGATCCAGCGGCTGGTAGAACTGCGTCAGGTTCTGGACCTGGTTCTTGTAGGTGCCGGACTTCAGCCACCACAGTTCGCCGATGGCGACCATGGACAGCTTGTTCATGGTGAAGGACGGGAAGATGTCCGGCACGGTCAGCAGCTGCGGGGCGTTGAACTTCAGCGGGTCCTTCGCCAGCTTCGGCGCCAGCTCCTCGAGCTGCGCCAGCGTGGCCAGCGAGCCGCGGGAGATGGCGGCGCGGCCGAGCTTCGGCTCCGGCGAAATCGCGTCGAACCAGGCGGAGGAGTACTCGTAGTTGTGCTCGGAGCCGTCGGAGTGGAACTCCACGGTCTCGTCGAGGGTCTGCGTCAGGTCGCCGTCGGCGATGAAGTACGCGGTCTCCGTCTTGGTCATGCGGATCTTCGCCCGCAGGATGATGCCGGTCAGGCCCATGCCGCCGACGGTGGCCCAGAACAGTTCGCCCGACGGGTCGTCGGCGGAGCCCTCCGGCTCGAGGTGCAGGATGCGGCCGTCGGCGACGAGCAGTTCCATGGAGACCACGTGGTCGCCGAAGGAGCCGGCGGAGTGGTGGTTCTTGCCGTGGATGTCGGGGCCGATGGCGCCGCCGATGGTGACCTGGCGGGTGCCCGGCAGCACGGGGACCCACAGGCCGTAGGGCAGCGCGGCCTTCATCAGCTGGTCGAGGGTGACGCCGCCGTCGACGTCGACGATGGCGGACTCCGGGTCGATGGAGTGGATGTGCTTGAGGGCCTGCATGTCCACGACGAGGCCGCCGGCGTTCTGCGCCGGGTCGCCGTAGGAGCGGCCCATGCCGCGGGCGATGATGCCGCGCTTGAGGTGGTTGGGCTTGCCGTCGTTCTGCTCGGCGACGGCCCGGACCGCGGCGGCGATTTCGGTCACGTCGGAGGTGTGGAGGACCTCGGCGGTCGAGGGGGCGGTGCGTCCCCAGCCGGTGAGGGTCCTGGCTTCTGTGGTGAAGGCTCCGTGGGCACCGTTCGAAGCGCCGGTGCTGGACGTGCCGTTGTTGTGGGAAGACATCACCGGACAGGTTACTCCCGCCCGGCGGGGTATTCAGGGGGGCGCGCCCTGGCCGCGCCGCCCGGGCCCTCCCCGGGGGTCAGAGGTCGAGCAGGTCCCGGATCTCCTGGGGCAGCTCCTCCTGGGAGGTGATGGTGGGGCCGTCGTACTCCTCCAGGATCTTGTAGATGCGCGTGCGCCCGGCGGAGTCGACCAGGGGCAGCTCCTGGGCGATCAGCAGGGTCATCTCCTGCGACATCGGGGTGTTGGTGCGCTCGGCCGCGATGTACGTCTCGGGCTCGGCCTTCTTCTTCCTCAGGAATCCGAACATGCCGCCACACGTTACCGGGTCGGCGGGTGGCTATATCCTCGGCGGCATGAGCGAAACCCCCGAGCCTTCGACGATTGCGGTGGTCTCCGCCGCGCTTTCCGACGGTCCCCTGGCCATCTGGCACGTCCAGCTGGCGCCCCAGTTGACCGGCGATCGCCTGTCGGGGGCCTGGCTGGTGGAGACCGGGGATGCGGGTTCGGTGCTCCGCAACCTCTTCACCGGCACGGCGGTGCTGGTGGTCGGGGACGGGGCGGGAGCCGAACCGGACGTCGTGAAGCAGGCGCGGGAAGCGGTGGGGGCGCGGCGGATGGATCCGGCGGCGACCACGGAGGCGCTGCGGGCGCACGTGGCGGAGCTGAAGGCGCGCGTCGAGGAGGAGAAGGCCAAGCCGGGGCGGGAGAAGCTGACGAACCCGCGGTTCCCGGCGGTCGACGACATCGAGGCCATCGACTTCCCGCACGTCGGCGAGGAGGCGGCGGGGCCGCCGCTGGCGTGGGCCCGGGGCCTTGAGGAACTGACCGCGACCTGGGCGGAGATCGAGTCGCAGCGGCGCCGCCGCGACTACCTCCAGGACCCGTGGGGCGCCGCCGCCAGGCCGCTGCCGCTGGCGTACCTGGGGGACTGAACCGGGGATTCGGCCGCCGACCCCGTCGGCGATGCGTCGGTACGCTTGGGGCCATGTCGCCCGAGCCGGACAACGTCATCGCCTTTCCCGGCGTCCGCGTGGCCGCAGCAGAACCCGCGACGCTGGTGATAGGGGCCGTCCTGACGGAGGAACCGCAGGTCGTGCACCGGCAATTCGGCATCAACGATCAATTGAGCCTGGCGCAGCTGTCGGACGCGCTGCGCATCATGTTCGGGTGGCCCGGCGAATCCGCGCCGGTGCGCTTCACGCTCCGCGACGGCGGCACGGTGCCCACGGACACGATGATCGGCGACGTCCTGCAGGACCCCGGCGACACGCTGACCTGGCACTGGGGGCTGTGGGACCACCGCCTCGACGTGCGGGAGGCGTTCGCCCGCGACGAGGCGACGCCGGACGCCCTGTGCATCGGCGGTTCCGGCACCATCGACGGCCTGTGGCGCGCCCGCCCGGGTGAGCCGCCCGGGCCGCCGCGCACCGACGGCCCCGACATCGCCGCCATCAACGAGGAATTGACGGGCGAGCAGTCGATTCAGCGGACCCTGGCGTCGGCCCGGGAGGACGTCGTCGATCTCATAGAGCGTTCCGGCGTCTTCGAGTTCGTGCCCCTGCTGCAGGCGCTGGACCTGCGCCGCGAGACCGGCTGCGGCATCACCGCCGCCGACGCCGCGCGGATGCGGGCCCTGCCGGTGGAGGACCCGGTCGAGGACGCCGCCGGCAACGACGCCGCACTGGCCACCCTGCTGTGCCTGGCGGCGCTGACCGACGACGACATCCGGCACGACGTGACCACGCACGTCATGGATTCCCTGGGCTGGCGGTCCGACGAGGGGCTGCCGCTGACCGGGGAGGACGTGGAGGCCCTGTGCGCCGGGACGATGGTGGTGCTGTCGGCCGCGGGCATCGTCGGCGACGACGCGGTACCCCCGATCGAGCGCCTCGACCTGCTGCGCGAGGCCCTGCGCCGCTGAGCCGGTGGCGTAGGCTTCCTGTCCGTGCAGCAGGCCAGCAACGACAATCCCCGCCCCGCCCGTGATCCCGAAACGGGGATCCACGCCGAGAAGTCGGCGACGGCGCCGTTGGCGGACAAGCCCCGCGACGACCACGGTCTGGTCGTGCAGCTCGTGCGTTTCGTCATCTCGGGCGTCATCGCGGCGGTCGTGGACTTCGGCACGCTCATCATCCTGAACTGGGGCCTGGGCGTGGACCGCACGCTGTCGAAGGCCGTGGCCTGGGTGCTGGGCACCATCACCGCCTACATGATCAACCGCCGCTGGACGTTCAAGGCGGAGGCGTCGGGCAAGCGGGTCGCCGCGGTCGCGGTGCTGTACCTGACGACGTTCGCCGTGCAGAACCTCATCTTCTGGGCGGCGCCCTTCCTCCTCGTCGATCAGTGGGGCTGGGGCCGCGGCCCGAGCGACACGGTGGCGTTCGTGGTGGCGCAGGGCGTGGCGACGGTGGTCAACTTCATCGTCCAGCGCACCGTGATCTTCCGCGTCCGCTAGGGCCGCGTTCGCCGGGCGGACGGGGCGGGGCGGGCTACCCTGGGGGCCGTGAGTACCCCAGACGTGAACTCCGAGCCCACCTCCGCCCCGGCCGCGCCGGTGACCGTGCAGCGAGTGCTGTTCGCGCCGCCCGCGGACTGGATTGATCCGGAGCTGTACTTCCGGGCCACCGGCCCGGACGGCGGCACGGGGGTCCGTGCGCGGCGCACGTCGCTGGAGCTGGACGCCGGTGCGGCCGTGGCCACCGACACCTACTTCGGCCGTTTCCGCGCGTCGCAGTGGCAGCGCTGGACGACCGTCCCGGAGGTGGCCATCCGCGGCCGCGTCCAGGGTGACCTGCGGGTCCGGGCCTACACCGAGGACATCGGCGGCCACCTGCGCCTCGAGTCCTCGCACCGCCACTCCGGCGCGGGCTTCGACGGGGACATCGAGCTGACGGTGCCGCTGGACCGCTTCGCCGACGGCGGCGCCATCCACGTCCGGGTCGACGCCGGCGCCGACGGCGGCACGCTGACGGACCTGCGCTACACCGTCGCCGCCGACGAGGTGCGGCGGGATCTGCCGACGGACATCGTCATCTGCACCTACAACCGCCCCGTCGACTGCGCGAACACCGTGGCCACGCTTGCCGACGACCCCGCCGCCCTCGAGCGGGTGCGCACCGTCCGGGTCGTGGACCAGGGCGACCGCCATCCCGAGGATCACGCCGACTTCCAGCGGGCGAAGGACGTGCTGGGCGAGCGCCTCAGCGTCGTCAAGCAACCCAACCTGGGCGGCGCGGGCGGCTTCTCGCGCGGCATGCGCGACGCGGCGGCGGCCGGCGACTGCCAGATCCTGCTGACCGACGACGACATCCGGCCCGAGCCCGAAACCACGCTGCGCCTGTCCGCGCTGGCCTGCTGCGCCGCGAAGCCCATGCTGCTCGGCGCGCAGATGCTCTTCCTGTACAACCCGACGCACCTGTTCCGCACCGGCGAAACGTACGACTGGAAGTCGCTGACGGTGCTGGAGAACGACCCCCTGTACTCGCACGCCGACGTCGACGTGCGGAAAAAGCACCAGCTGCGGCGCCTCGGCGTGGAGTACAACGCCTGGTGGACCTGCCTGGTGCCCTCGCAGGTGGTGGAGGACATCGGCCTCGCGCTGCCGCTGTTCTTCCAGTACGACGACATCGACTTCGGCTTCCGCGCCGCCAAGGCCGGCTACCCCACCGACACCGTGCCGGGCGCGGCCGTGTGGCACGCCGACTTCTACTGGAAGGACGTGGAGAACGCCGCCCAGTACTTCGGCCTGCGCAACGGCCTCGTCGCGGCGGCGATGCACGGCCCGGTGACGTCGAAGGACATGGTCGGCACCGTCACCCGGCGCATCATGAGCAACATCGTGTCCATGCGCTACGGCCTGGCCTGGACCCAGATGGAGGCCGTCAGGGACATGCTCCGCGGACCGTCCGTGCTGGACGAGGCGTCGCAGGGCGACTTCGCCCGCATCTCCGCCGGCCGCGCCGAATACCCGGAGACCAAGCTCCGCCCGATGTCGGACCTGCCCGCCGGGCTCGAACCGGTGCGCCCGCCGACGCGCGAGGTCGCCTCCGAGGACCGCACCATGGCCAAGCGCGTCGCCTACACCCAGATGGGCAGGAAGCGGCCCGGCCCCGCGGCCATCGCCTTCGAGGACGCCTTCTGGTGGCACATCTCCACCTTCGACGAAGCGTGGGTCACCGACGCCTCGCAGTCCGGCGTGCGCCGCCTGGTCCGCGACCGCGACCGCGAACTGAAGCTCCGCGACGAACTGATCGGCCTCATGCGCCGCCTCGGCTCCGAATGGGACTCCGTGCGCGACTCCTGGCGCGCCGCGGTGCCGCGGCTGACCTCGCCGGAGGCCTGGTCCCGCCACTTCGAGGCGTAGCGGGACCGGCCGCTACTTCCCGTCGCGCGGGACGTAGCGCTCGAAGTTCTCGTTGCGGCCGCGGCGGTGCAGCGCCCACCAGCGCACGAACCCCGGGATGTCGCGGCGCTGCACCAGGAAGAACCACGCGAAACGCGCGTACTCCTGGGGCAGCAGCTTCCGCATGCCCGGCTGGCTCATCAGGTACCCGCGGTTGCGATAGGTGAAGTAGCGCTTGAACTCGTCCGCCGGGTACTGGGTGTGCATGCGGCCACCGAGGATCGGCTGGAACTCCTCCGTCCCCGACGGGTGCAGGTACGCGGTGGTCAGACAGGTGCCGAAGGGCAGCCCCGACCGGGCGAGGCGGCGGTGGAACTCCACCTCGTCGCCGCGGATGAACAGCCGGTAATCCGGGACGCCCAGACGCTCCAGCGCCTTCGCCGAGAACAGGGCGCCGTTGAACAGGCTGGCGATGCCCGGCAGCAGATCATGCTCCCGGTCGACCGTCTCCAGATCCTCCGGCAGGGCCATGCCCGTCGCCGCCTCCTGGACCGCGAAGTTCGTGTACCAGCGGCGCCCCTCATCGTCCTCGACGACCGGGAGATTTGGATCGGAGCCGTCGGCAAGCAACTCCGACCGGAGGCGCCGCCACACCACGCCGCGGCGCAGCGGGAAGGCGAGGCGATCCGGGTCGGCGATGTCGCACACGACGGGGGAGACCGCCGCGAGGTTGTGGCGGTGCGCGCAATCGTGCAGCTGGGCGAGGACCCGATCGTCCTCGGGGCGGCCATCGTCGTCGGCGCACCAGATCCAGTCCGCGCCCAGGGTCAGCGCATGCAGCATGCCCAGGGCGAAACCGCCCGCGCCACCCAGATTCGTCTTCGAGCCGATGTACACCGGCTCCACGCCCGCATTGGCGGCGACCGACTCGACCAGCGCCTTCACCCGGTGGTCGTCCCCGTTGTCCACCACGATCAGCCAGGACGGCGGGTGCGACTGCCCGGCCACCACCTCCAGGGAACCGGACAACTCGCGAAGGCGGTTATGGGTGACGACGACGGCGGCGGTGCGCCGGCTGGGCTGCTCGATCATGCGGCCATTTTCGCACACGGGCGGCGGGCGGGGCCGGGCGGCCGGTTAGCGGCGTTCAGCGACGTTCGGCGACGATGCGGCGGACGGCGTTGGCGGCCTCCGGGCCCTCGTAGGCCTCGACGACCTCGTCGACCAGCCCCGCCCGGCGGATTTCACCGTGGTCGATCCACAGGGCGGTGTCGCACAGCTGCGCCAGGAACTCGTTCGAGTGCGAGGCGAAGACCAGCAGACCGGAGCGCTCCACCAGGGCGGTGAGGCGGTCGCGGGCCTTGGCCATGAAGGCGGCGTCGACGGCGCCGATGCCCTCGTCGAGGAGCAGGATCTCCGGCTCAATCGACGTGACCACGCCCAGGGCGAGGCGCACGCGCATGCCCGTGGAGTAGGTGCGCAGCGGCATGTGCAGGTAGTCGCCCAGCTCGGTGAACTCGGCGATGTCGTCGAGCTTGTCCTTCATCTGCTTTCGCGTCTGCCCCAGGAACAGGCCGCGGATGATGATGTTCTCCATCCCGGAAATCTCCGGGTCCATGCCCACGCCCAGGTCGAAGACCGGCGCCACGCGGCCGCGGACGTCGGCGGTGCCGCGCGTCGGCTCGTAGATGCCGGACAGCAGGCGCAGCAGGGTCGACTTGCCGGCGCCGTTGTGGCCGACGAGACCCACCCGGTCGCCCTCGCGCAGGTGCAGGTTGATGTTCTTCAGCGCCTCCACCACCACGACGTTGGAGTCGTTGCGGCCGATGGCGCCGCCGGCCGCGCCGAGGAACGCCTTCTTCATGGAACGCGACTTCGCGTCGAAGATGGGGAAGTCGACGCAGGCGTCGTAGGTATCGATGCTCACCATGTGAATCGCGGTCCTTTCCTACACCCAGTAGCTGACGCGGGACCGCCACTGGCGCATCGCCAGCATGGCCAGCAGCAGGCCGCCGACGGTGCAGCCGAGGACGACCCACCAGTGGTAGGCGTCGACGGGATGGCCGGTCAGGGGGCCACGGATGATTTCGAGGTAGTGGTACAGCGGGTTGAGCTCGGCGATGCGGGCGCGCTCGGCGACGGAACCGCCCTGCTCCTCCAGCGTCTTCGTGGTCCACACGATGGGGGTCATGTAGAACACCAGCTGGATCAGGGAATCCAGCAGCGGGGCGACGTCGCGGTAGCGGGTGGCCACGATGCCGAAGAACATGGTCACCCACACGCCGTTGGCCACCAGCAGCGCCAGCGCCGGCACGGCGAGGAAGAAGTCGAGGCCGAGGTCGGGGCGGAACACCGCCACCAGGATCAGCCAGATGACCATGTTGTGCGCCAGGAACAGCAGCTGCCGCCACACCAGGCGGTACACGTGCACGCTCAACGCGCTGGGCAGCTGCTTGATCAGCCCCTCGTTCTCGATGAAGACCGTGGAGCCCTCCTTCACGCAGCCGGAGATGAAGCCCCAGATGATCAGGCCGACGGTCACGTGCGGCAGGAAGAACGCGAGGTCCTGCTGGAACAGCAGCGAGTACAGCAGGCCCAGGGCCACGGCCATGGCGCCGGTGGCGATGGTGATCCACAGGGGGCCGAGGGTGGAGCGGCGGTAGCGCTGCTTGATGTCCTGCCAGCCCAGCTGCAACCACAGTTGGCGCTGGCCGAAGCCCCGCACCAGGTCCCGCCAGGCGGCGGAGAAGGTGCGGGATTTCGAGCGGGGCGGGGCCTCCACGTCGCCGGCTCCGGTCATGCGGCCGATGTCGGCGCGCAATTCCCTGACCCGGTGACCTGGTTGTTCTGCATTCGTCACGGATTCGAACATACCCGCCGGGGTTGCCCCGCCCCTACCCGCCGTCTTTCCGGCGTGCCCGCGGGGGCATACTGTGGGGCACGCGCGCGCATCCCCTGGGGTGGGTGATGCGGACTATCGTTCAGGCGAGCGCAACCAAAGGGAAAGGGTGGTCATGGCCTTCGACGTGCCTACGACGCGTGGCTGTTACACGTCCTTGTCGGACGGGTGGACCTACTTGAACGGCGGCGAGTGCGCCCAGGTGCCGGAGCGGGTCCTGTCGGCGATGGCGACGGCGTTCCGCGCCGCCCCGAAGGCCCTGCCGGGGGAGGCCGCCTCGGGCTCGCATTCGCGGGGCCGGGAGGCCGGCCTGACGGCGGGCACGCAGTTCGCGGCGATGGCGCGCCGGGCGTTCGCCGATGTGGTGGGCGGCCGGCCGGAGGGCGTCGTCCTCGGCCCGTCGCGGGACGTGCTGGTGCAGAATCTCGCGCACGCGCTGGGCCGCCGCCTGCGGTTGGGCACCGGGATGGTGCTGCCGCGGTCAGGTGATGCGGTGCTGCAGGTGCCGTTCCGCCGTGCGGCCGACATGTTCGGTGCGCGGGCGCGGTTCGCGGAGGCGGATTTGTCCACCGGCGCGGTGCCTGCCTGGCAGTACGACTCGCTGGTCGACGAGGACACGCGCCTCGTCGTGGTTTCCGCCGCCGATCCTTTCGTCGGCGCGGTGGCGCCGGTGCCGGACATCGTGTCGCGGGTGCGGGCGGCGTCGCGGGCCCTGGTGCTCGTCGACGTCAGCTCCTACGCCCCGTACCGCGTGGTGGACATGGGCCGCATCGGCGCGGACGTCCTCCTCGTCGACGCCGCGGCGTGGGGCGGGCCGGAGGTGTCCGCCCTGGTCTTCCGCGATCCCTCGCTGCTGGATCGCATGGCGTCGCTGTCTTTGCTTCCCGACGCACGGGGCCGCGATCGCCTCGAGGTTTCGCCGGTGGCCCCGTCGCTGCTGGGCGGCGTCTCGGAGTCCGTCCGCCACCTGGCGGACCTGGACCCGACGGGCCGGGGCACGCGCCGCCACCGCATCGTGTCGTCGATGCCGCAGGTGGCGGAGTACCTGCACGGCCTGACCAACCGGCTGATCGACGCGCTGGGCAACCTGGACCAGGTGTACATCGTCGGCATCGACGGCGAAGGCTCGGACGGGGACGGCCCCGATTCCGACGCGACCGCCGTCGCCGACCGCGTGCCGCGCGTCAGCTTCGTGGTCACCGACGTCCCCGCGCCGACCGTGGTGCGCCGCCTGCTGGACAACAACCTGGTGACCAGCGCCGTCCGGCCGGGCGAATCCGCCCTGCTCGAGGCGATGGGCGTCATGGAGGCCGGCGGTGCCGTGACGGTGGGCCTGCAGCCCTTCAACACGCCGCACGACGTGGACCAGCTGGTCCGCGCCGTCGCCTCGCTGGGGTAGCGGGCGCGGCGGGGGAACCGTCGGAAAGCTACGCGCCGACGGTGAGGACGATCTTGCCGGTGACCTCGCCCGAATCCAGCAGCTCATGGGCCTTCGCGGTGTCGCGGATGTCCATCGTGGCGTGGATCTGGTCGGAGATGGTGCCGTTCTCCAGCAGCGGCCACACGACGTCCTCGGTGGACGCGACGATGCGCGCCTTGTCCGCCTTGTCGCGGTAGCGCAGGCCGGTGGCGGTGATGGAACCGCGCTTGGACAGCAGGCGGCCGATGTTCAGCTCGCCCTTCACGCCGCCCTGCATGCCGATGATGACCATGTGGCCGTCCATGGCCAGGGCCTTCACGTTCCGGTCCAGGTACTTCGCGCCCATGATGTCGAGGATGACGTCGGCGCCGCCGTGCTCCTTCATGACGTCCTCGAACACGTCCTCGCGGTAATTGATGAGGATGTCCGCGCCGAGCTCGCGGCAATGCTCCAGCTTCTCGGCGCTGCCCGCCGTGACGGCAACCGTGGCCCCGAGGGCCTTGGCCAACTGGATGGCGAAGGTGCCGATGCCGCCGGCGCCACCGTGGACGAGGAGCGTGTCGCCCTCCTTCAGGCCCGCGACCATGACGACGTTGGAGTAGACGGTGCAGGCGACCTCCGGCATCGCGACCGCGCGCTCGAGCTCCCACCCCGCCGGCACCGGCAGCAGCTGGCCGACCGGCACCGCCGCGTACTCCGCGAAACCGCCGCCCGACAGCAGGCAGCAGACCTCGTCGCCGACCTGCCAGCCGGCCGAATTTTCACCGACCTCCTCGATGACGCCCGCGCACTCCAGGCCGAGGATGTCCGTCACGCCCTTCGGCGGCGGGTAATGGCCGCGGGCCTGCAGGATGTCGGCGCGGTTCACGGCCGCCGCGCGGACCTTCACCAGCACCTCCCCATCACCGATCTCGGGCTTGGGGGCGTCGCCCCACTCCAGGGCGCGGGGATTGTCGGGGTCGGTCTGGATGATCGCCTTCATGGCAGCCACCTTAACCACCGTTAGCCCTCCTGTGGCTGAAGTCACGGGGATGGGCACGGCGTGGCCCGGATCGCCGGGGCGGCCCGGCACCGCGGGGGCATGGCCGGGAGCATCCGGGCGGGCCGCTAAGATTGGGACGTCCCGCAGCGAGGCGGGGCGGGGAAGTGTGGCAGAGCGGCCGAATGCACTCGCCTTGAAAGCGAGCGTCCTTCACCGGACCGGGGGTTCAAATCCCTCCACTTCCGCGGAAAAAACCGTGGCCACCCGGGTGGTGGCCACGGTTTTCGCGTGTCCGCGTCAGTTGGCGCTCGGCGGGCGGCGGATCTCGCCGTCGGGGTAGCGGGCGATGCGGCCCTCGCCGTGGGGGAGGACCGGACCGTCGTCGTCGAGGGGCCACGCGCCGAAGCGGCCGGCGCGGTAATCCTGGATGGCGTCGATGATTTCCTCGCGGGTGTTCGCCACGAAGGGGCCCTGCTGCACGACGGGCTCGCCGATCGGGCGGCCCTGGAGGATGAGGAAGGACGCGCCTTCGTCACCGGCGGTGACGGTGACGGCGGCGGGCTCGAGGACGGCGGCCTCGTAACCGAGCTCCCGGTCGTCGACGGTCAGGGCGCCGCCGTAGTTGTAGAGCGTGCGGACCGCGGCCTCGTCGAACGCCGGCAGTTCCGTGCTCGCGCCCGGGTCGAGCGTGACCACCCAGATGGCGAGGTGGTTCTCCGGGCGCGCGGCCCACGAGTTCGGCGGGGGCGTGGGGGCCGCGACGCCGTCGATGTCGCCGGCGATGACGCGGAAACGGGCCCGGGCGCCGTCCTCGCCGCGGACGACGATGGGGGCGTCCTCGGCCCAGATCATGTCGAAGTGGGGGTCGGCCTTCTTGTCCTCGGGCGCGAGGTTCAGCCAAATCTGGAAAAGCTCCAGCGGGTTCGGGTTCTCCGCGTCGAGCAGCGGGAACATCTCCGAGTGCGACAGGCCGGAACCGGCGGTGAGCCACTGGGTGTCGCCCTGGCCGAAGCGGGCGGTCGCGCCGAGGGAATCGGAATGGTCGACGTAACCCTCGAGGACGACGGTGACGGTCTCGAACCCGCGGTGGGGATGCTGCGGGAAACCGGGGACCGTGGCGCCGTGGTACATGGACCAGCCGTCCTTGCCCGAGAAGTCCTGGCCGAGATTGCGCCCGGCCAGCGAGGCGTCGGGACGCATGGTGTCGCCGACGGCGGCGGGGAAGTGATCGCGGTGGTGGACGGAGAAGAGGAAGGGGTCGACGCCCGGCCACTGGTGCTGGAGGGGGACGACTTGGCGGATGGCGGACATGGGCGCTCCTTCGCGGGTGATGTTGTTACATCATCAAACCATGAGCGGGGCGGAGGTATTCCCGGCGGGCATGAAATCGGTTAACCCCGTTCGGGCCCATTTCGTCGGCAAAATCACTGTGACGGGTGGTGCTCATGTGACTATTGGGATTTAATCAGGTTGTCGCGATGTCACCGAAGGCGCACCCGCGCCGTCGGCCGCATCGCGATGACCGACCACCGAACGACCGCATCGACCGTGGGCTTGCGGGGTGACGCACGTGCGCCTCCGACCACACCGAGAGGACACCCATGCGCAACCGCATCCCCGGCGTCGGCTCCGCCGTTCGCCGCACCGCCCGCCCGCTCGCCGTCGCGGGAATCACGCTCGGCCTCATCGCCGGCGCCGCCGCACCGGCCTCGGCCCAGTCCGAGCTTCCCGACGTCCCCGACATCCCGCCGGGGGTCATCCAGGCCATCCCCGGCATGCCCGACCTGAGCCCGATCATGCCGAGCCTGCCGGAGTCCACCGGCGAAAAGGTCGAGCTG
>DUOR01000036.1 GCA_012838715.1 Actinomycetales bacterium | reverse complement strand
AGGGCGCGGAAGCCGTCGGAGTCGATGCGCAGGGCGCAGGTGGTCTGCAGCGCCCGCACCGATTCGGTGTGCTCGCCGACGCCCAGCGACGCGACCCTGCCGAACAGGTCGCCGGGGCCGAGGACGTCGAGCACGATTTCCGCGCCGTCGGCGTCGGTGCGGGTCATCGTGGCCCGCCCGGCCGCGACGACGTACAGCTCGTCCGCCGGATCGCCCTCGACGTACAGGTATTCGTCGGCGGCCCACGAACGGGCCGTCATCCGTTCCCCGATGTCGGCGATGCCGGCCTCGTCGACGTCGCCGAACAGGGTGGTCGCCGCCAGCACCCGGCGGCGCACGGGCGCGGGGCAGGAGTGGGGTTCACCGCATGCCGCGCGCAGGGGCACGTGCCGTCGTTCGCTCATGACCGCAGCCTAACCCGCATCGCGGATTCGGGGTTGCTTGCCGACGGGCGCCGCGGGCGCCCGGCCGCCCCGCGACTAGTCGTCGATGAGCGCGGACAGCTGCTCGCGCACCACCCACCGGCGGCGCTGCGTGCGCTCCGGGCCCGCGACGCCCTCGGACACGCGGATGCACGCGGCCTCGATGTCGACCGTGCCCAGCTGAATGCCGTCGGTGGTGGTGATGTGGTGGCCGCCGTACAGGTCATCCGGCTCGATGGCGTCGGCGGGATGCCCCTGCCGGTCGAGCTCCTCGATGATGAGGTCCAGCACCGACCGCTTCTGCCCGGCCCGCGGCAGCCCCGCGAGCAGCACGTCGCGCGTGATTTCCAGGTGGCCGAGATGCTGCGCGCACTCGTTGTACACGTGCACCACCACGCCGCCGACGGTCGGCAGCCACCAGCGCCGCTTGTCCGTGGGGGTCGCCTTCGGCGACGCGAGCTCGTCGACGTCGCGGAGCTGCTCCAGCGCCGCCACGATGACCTCGCGCTGCTCGGCGTGCCGCGCCAGCTCCTGGGACACCGTGGACCGGCGGGCGGAGAACTCGTCCGAACGGTCGCGGACGTTCTCGTTGCCCAGGCACACGTGGTCGAGCCAGTACCGCGCAGACCCGCCGACGTGCCGCAGCAGGACCAGCGGCGAGTTCGCGCCGGGCACGTCGGGCCGGGCGTTGGCCGTCTCGTCGTCGAGCGAGCCGACGATCGCGGCAATCGAGTCGAGCGCCGTGATGATGTGCGATTCCAGGGGGCGTGCGGGGTCGGGGGTGTACATGCACTCCAGCATATCGGTGACGAATGTCACAGCGCAGGGGCGTCGATGGAAAGTGGCCCCGAACAGGGCCAATCCGGGGCCGGTCCGGTTACGGCGCCGGCGGGATATGGCCGCCGGGTCCGACGGGGCCGCCCGGGCCGCCGGGACCATCCGGCCCGCCTGGCCCATCCGGCCCGCCCGGGCCGTCGGGTCCACCCGGCCCACCGGGTCCACCCTCGCCCTGGTCGGGCAGGGTGACGCCGGCGCGGAGCAGCGCTTCGGCGAAGGCGCCCTCGACGTGGATGGCGGGGATGCCGCCGGCCTGCTCGGGGCCGAGGACGTTCTGGATGAGCGGTCCCTCGGAGAAGCCGCTGCGCCCGCCGGGTTCGCCGGCGACCTCGGGGTCCCGGACGAAGTAGAGGCCGTCGAATCCGGTGCCGTCGCCGAAGCGCTTCAGTCCGTCGAGAAGCACCGGCACGGCCTGCAGCACCAGCTCGTCGTTGACGCCCACGGCGATGAGGGATCCGCGGCGCGGGGCGACGACCAGGAGGCCCTCGCCGACGTCGGCCGGGGAGGCCTCGTCGGCGATGCGCTTGGGCAGCCAGGGCAGCTGCGAGGAGACGAAAAAGCCGTCGCCCTCGAGGAGCCACAGATCGATGCCGGACTTGGTGGGCATCTGCTGCAGATCCGACGGCTCGAGTTCGGTGTTGCGGCGGGCCGCGGCGAAGAACAACTCGATGTCGCGGCCGGCGAGCGCCTGGTCGCTGAGCGTGGACACGGTTTCGGGCAGGTCGCGGCACAGGACCTCGTGCAGCGGGCCGAGCTGACGGGCGTACCCGAAGGTGACGTCCGGGGGAGAGGCGGGGAGCCGATCCATCAGGCGGGAGCGCAGGGTGTGCATCAGTTCCGCGTCGTCGGAGGGCAGCTCATCGTGGCCGAATTGGCCGGCCGCGGGCGGCCCACCGAAGACGCCCGACATGCCGGGGTTGCCCTCGGGGGTGGGGCGGCCAGTGGACTTGTCTCGTCTGCCGAACATGGGGCCAACCTAGCAGCCGTGTTCGATATCCTGGGTGAAATGACCCTTCGCCGGGAGCGCAGCGGAACGCGCCGCGGGAGCACCGCGCCGACGACCGCCCGACCGCCGCCCGGCCGGAGCCCCAGGAGTGGCCCATGTCCGTCGAACTCGACGAAATCCGCGAATTCCTCCGCGAAACCTCTCCGTTCTCCGATCTGCCGGAGGAGGAGCTGCAGTCGCTGCCCGGCCGCCTGACCATGCGGTACGCGCGCCGCGGCCAGGAACTGCTCACCGCCGGCCGCGCCAATGATTCGGTGTTCGTGGTGCGGTCGGGCCTCGTGGACGTCTTCGACGCCAGCGGCACGCTCCTCGACCGCCGCGACGCCGGCGATTCGATGGGCTACTCCAGCGCGCTTTCCGGCGAGCCCTCGCTGTACACGGCCACGGCGGTGGAGGACACGCTGTACCTGGCCGTCGGCCACGACGTGTTCCATGAACTCATGGAGCGCTTCCCGGTGTTCTCGCGGTTCTACGGCGGCGAGAACGCCCGCATCCGCGCGGCGGCGTCGGAGCTGCGGTCGTCGGCGGCGTCGGACGCCCTGCGCACCCGCGTCGAGGACCTCATGGCGAAGGAGCCGATTTACATCGGTTCGGCCGCGACCATCGGCGAGGCGGCGGGCCTGATGACCGAGCGCAACGTCTCGAGCCTGCTCATCATCGACGACGGCAAGCTCATCGGCATCCTCACCGACCGTGACCTGCGCCGCCGGGTGCTGGCGAAGGGCCGCGGCCCGGAGATGCCGGTCGCCGAGGTCATGACCCCCGACCCCCTCACCGTCGACCCGTCCATGCTGGCCTTCGAGGCGATGCTGCTCATGGCGGAGCGCCGCTACCACCACCTGCCGGTCGCCGACCAGAGCGGCGTGGTGGGCATGGTGGTCCTGGGTGACCTGATGCGCACGCTGCACACGGACCCCGTGTACGCCACGGCGAACCTGTCCCGCAAGCACACCGTGGAGGACATCGCGGAGGTCGCCGGCAACGCCCGCCGCGTCGTCGGCCGCTTCATCGAGCGCGGCGTGTCCGCCGACGAGGTGTCCCGCCTGCTCACCGTCACCGCCGACGCCGTCGCCCGCCGCCTGCTGGTCCTGGCCGAGGAGAAGCTGGGGCCGCCGCCGGTGCCGTACTGCTTCGTGGTGCTGGGTTCGCAGGGCCGCCGCGAGATGGGCATGGCGTCGGACCAGGACAACGCCCTCATCCTCGGCAACGACTACCGCGGGGCGGAGCACGGCGCCTACTTCGCCGAGCTTTCCGACGCCGTGTGCAAGGCCCTCGACGAGTGCGGCTACCCGTTGTGCCCGGGCGACATGATGGCGTCCAACCCGCAGTGGCGGATGACGCTGTCGCAGTGGGAGACGACGTTCCACGGTTGGGTCACCGCGCCGGGGCCGGACGCGCTGCTGCACGCGCAGACGTTCTTCGACATCCGCGGCATCCACGGCGATCAGCAGCTCGTCGACGATCTGCGCCGTTCCTACGTGCCCATCGCGGCGAACGCGAAGCGGCTGCAGGCGCACCTGGCCAAGCTGGCCACCTTCCGCGAGCCGCCGCTGGGCTTCTTCCGCGGCCTCGTCCTGGAGAAGGGTGGTTCCCACGCGAACACGCTGGACATCAAGAAGGGCGGCACCGCCGCCGTGGTCCAGATGGCCCGCGTCTTCGCCGTCGAGGCCGGCCTGCCGCAGGTGGGCACCCGCGAACGCCTGACCGCCGCCGCCGGCGCGGGCACGGTGTCCCGCCAGGGTGCCGCCGACCTGCACGACGCGTTCGAGTTCCTCACCAACATCCAGCTGCAGCACCAGGAGGCCGCCGTCAACGCCGGCCGGGAACCCGACAACCACGTCAACCCGAAGGAACTGTCCCGCCTGGACCGCGAGCACCTGCGCGACGCCTTCTCCGTCATCCGCCGCATGCAGCAGGGCCTGGCCACCCGCTACCCGATCAGCCAGATGTCCTGACCGGGCGCCACGGAGAGGAGCACAACCACGATGGGACTGTTCGATTCCATGCGCCGGGCCTCGGCCCGTCGGAAAGCGACGGGTGCGCTCGGCGCCTTCTACGCCGCGCCCCTGCGCGACGACCGCTACCTGGCGGTCGACATCGAGACCACGGGCCTGGACCCCAGCACCGACCGGCTGCTGTCGATCGGCTGGGTGCCCGTCGACGGCGACGAGATCGTCCTCGGCGGCGCCGGGCACGTGGTCATCCGCGGCGCGGGCGGGGAGGAGTCCGTCGGCGAGTCGGCGACCCTCCACGGCCTGACCGACGACCAGATCGCCGCCGGCGTCGACCGCGAGGAAGCGGTGGAACTGCTGCTGCGCGCGCTCGCCGGCCGCACGCTGCTGGCGCACTACGCCCGGATGGAGGTCGGTTTCCTGGACAAGGCGTGCCGCGAAATCTACGGCGCCCCCTTCAACGTGGACACCGCCGACACCATGGACCGCGAGTACGCCCGCTACGCCGCGATGGACCGCGACCCCGGCCGCGAGGACCTGCGCCTGTGGAACACCCGCGACCGCTACGGACTGCCGCCCTACAAGGCCCACCACGCGCTGACCGACGCCCTGTCCTGCGCCGAACTCTGGCTCGCCCAGAACGCGGCGGGACTGAAGAAGTAGGCCCCGGCGAACACCGGCGGCGAACACCCTCGGCCCACCGCCGGCCCACCGCCAGGTGATCGCCGGTGACCAGGGGAACCCGCGGGTGAGACCCGGTTCACTTATCGGGTGTCCGCGCATGTAGTCTGGTCGGCATGCGTATTGCTCGAATCGCCCACCCTGAGGGCATGTGCTTCGCGCTTGTCGAGGGCGAAGGCGATGATGTCCGACTGCAGGAAATCGATGGTCACCCGTTCGGGGAGGTGACCAAGACCGGCCGCGAGTGGCCGCTCGCCGACGTGCGTCTGCTGGCCCCGATGCTGCCGTCGAAGGTCGTCGCCATCGGCCGCAACTACGCGGACCACGTCAAGGAGGTGTTCAAGACCTCCGGCGAGTCGCTGCCGCCGACGATGTTCCTGAAGCCGCCGACGGCCGTCATCGGCCCCGAGGCGCCGATCCGCATCCCGGATTTCGCCACGAAGGTGGAGTTCGAGGGCGAGCTGGCCATCGTCATCGGCAAGCCCTGCAAGAACGTCAAGGCCGCCGACGCGGAGTCGGTCATTTTCGGTTACACCATCGTCAACGACGTGTCCTCGCGTGACCTGCAGTTCGCGGACGGCCAGTGGGCGCGCGCGAAGGGCATCGACACGTTCTGCCCGCTGGGCCCGTGGATCCAGACCGAGCTGGACTACGATTCGCTGCCCATCAAGGCGCACCTGACCCGCGACGGCTCCACCGAGACGAAGCAGGACTCGAACTCCGACCAGATGATCATGTCGATCCCGGAGATCATCGAGTTCCTCACCGCGTCCATCACGCTGCTGCCGGGCGACGTCATCTGCACCGGCTCCCCGGCCGGCACCGCCGAGATGTTCCCGGGCGACCGCATCGAGATCGAGATTCCGGGCATCGGCCGTCTGGCCAACCCGGTCGAGCGCGCCTAATCGGGCAACCCCGCACGCACGAAGCCCCCGCCGTTGTTTTCGGCGGGGGCTTTCCGACGTCCCGGGGTCCCCGTGGCGCGGCACCGGGGCGGCCGGACTGCAGCCGGAGGCTAGTCCGGCGGTCCCGGGCAGCTACAGCCCGAAGGCCTTGAGCACGGTGCGGAGTTTGGCGCCGGTTTCGGCGAGTTCCTCTTCGGGGTTGGAGTCGACGACGATGCCGCCGCCGGCCCACAGGCGGGCGTCGGCGCCGTCCTTGCCGATTTCGGCGCAGCGGATGGACACCACGAATTCGCCGTCGCCCTCGGAGTCGCACCAGCCGACGGCGCCGGCGTAGAAGCCGCGGTCGGATTCGACGGCCTCGATGACGGACATGGCCGATTCGGTGGGCGTGCCGCAGATGGCGGGCGTCGGGTGGACCAGCAGCGCCAGGTCGAGGGCGGAGATGACCGGGTCCTTCAGTTCGCCGCGGATGAAGGTGCCCAGGTGCCACATTTCGGAGGTGCTCAGCAGTTCCGGTTCGGCGGGGACGTCGAGGTGGGTGCACAGGGGCTCGAGGTTGTCGGCGATGTCGTCGACGACGTACTCGTGCTCCTCCATGTTCTTCCGGGAGGCCAGCAGGCGCTGCGCGGCGGCTTCGTCGGTGGCGCGGTCGCGGGAGCGGGGCGTCGATCCGGCCAGCGGGAACGCCTCGACGTAGTGGCCGCGGCGGCGGACGAGCATTTCCGGCGAGGAGCCGATGAGCAGGCGCCCCTCGAAGCGGCCGCCGGCGGGGGAGAGGTCGGCGAGGAAGCCGTCGCGGTTGGGGGACCGGTCGATGAGCGACGCCGACAGCTGCAGCGGGTCAATCGGCGGGTCGATTTCCAGGTCCACCGCGCGGGCGAGGACGATCTTGTCCAGGCCGGAGGCGCGGATGGTGCGGATGGCGGCGTCGATGCGCTCCAGGTGCTTCGCCGGCGCCGGGTCGTGGCCGACGACGCGGGCGTGCATGCGCGGGGCGTCCCAGCGGTAGTGGGCCGGGGGTTCGAGCGGCTGGTCGGAGCGGATGATGTCGCGCGGGACGGTCAGCGCCGACGGGCGGTCCGGGTTGAACGGGATGGCGCCGACGATCATCCGGTGCTCGCCCCTGCGCAGCCGTTCGGCGGCGAGCCAGGGGTCGGAGTACGTGGCCAGCGCGCCCTGCGTGCGCACCGAGCCGTGGCTGCGGGACAGCAGGAAATCGGGCGCGGTGGCGGGGCGGCCGTCGAAGGGCCCCTTACGGCCGTGGACCCGTCCGTCTCCCTCGGAAGTCATCGGGTGGCACACCGCCTTTCTCCGCCTCGCCGGCATCAAAGTTCCGGCTGCGGGACGACGAGCCCCGCAGTCGTGTGAATCGCAATGATACCCGGCGACTAGCGTAACTCTGATTCGCGCCGTTCACCTGCGAAATCACCGCGGGCGGTCCCGGCGCCGCCGGGTTCCGGGCCTCAGCCGCGGCCGAGGAAGAATCCGTCAATATAATCCATAGGATTTGTCATCATAAGGTGAACATCAAAGGGTAGCTGCGTTCTATTTCTTATTGCTTTAACAACTATTGGACCAAAGGTTAAGTTGGGCACAAAGTGTCCATCCATTATATCTATATGTATATAATCAGCACCTCCCTTTTCCAACATTTCCACTTGTTCACCCAGCCTTGAGAAATCAGCTGACAGTATAGACGGTGCAATTTTTATCACCACATATTCCTCCTAAACTCTCTTAATTCATTTAACATTCTTATATATCGTTCATACCTTCCCAGTGATATAAGACCTTCACCCACGGCTTCTTTT
>DUOR01000409.1 GCA_012838715.1 Actinomycetales bacterium | reverse complement strand
GGGGCCGGGGAACGAAGGCAAGGACAGGGACCCGGACAAGGGCGAGGACAAGGACAAGGACAAAGGCGAGGACAAGGAGACGCAATGACGTTCAGCATGGACAAGGGCAACGAGTTCGTCGAGGAGACGCAGACCCCGGAGGGCGCCGCCGCCTGGAAGGGCCAGCTCGACGAGTTCGCGCCCGGCGCCTCCGACTGGGTGGTCGGCGCCGTGTTCGGCGGCACCTACCAGCGCGAGGGCATCGACCTGCGCACCCGCCAGCTGCTCAACATCGCCGCCCTGGCCGCGATGGGCGGCGTGGAGCCGCAGCTGACCGGCCACATCAAGACCGCCATCGACGTCGCCGGGATGAGCGAGCAGGAGGTCGGCGAGTCCATCGCCCACCTGATGCCCTACATCGGCATCCCGAAGACGCTGGCCGCCATGCGCTGCATGAAGGCCGCCGTCGACGGCTGATTGCCGGTTAACGCACCGCACGACGACGGGCCCGACGCGATTCACGTTCGCGTCGGGCCCGTCGTCGTCAAGCGGGGGTGAAGCTCAGTGCCGGGAGAGATCGGCGTGCTCGGGGCGCACCGCCTTCGAGCCGGTGACGCGCTTGTGTCCGAACCACAGTGCCAGGAACACCGGGATGCCCAGGTACGGGGTGAGGATGGCGAAGAGGTTCTCGCCGGAGGTCACCGGCCCGTAGGCCTGGCCGATGACGACGCCGAAGCACATCACCAGCGCCACCACCGCGCCGGCCGGGAAGAACGGGGCACGGTAGGGTAGGACGTCGAGGGGGACGCCCTGGGCCTTCATCGCCTTGCGGAAGTGGTAGTGGCTGTACGAGATGCCGATCCAGGTGATGAAGCCCGCCAGGGCGGACAGGGTCAGCAGGAAGGTGTACGCCGCACCGTCGCCGACGACGGAGGTCAGGAACCCGAACATGCCGATGGACGCCGTGGCCACCAGCGCGCGCATGGGCACGTCATGGTTCGACAGGGCACCGAAGAAGCGCGGGGCCTGGCCCTTGCGGGACAGCGAGTACAGCATGCGGGTCGAGGCGTAGAGGCCCGAATTGCCGGCGGAAAGGACCGACGTGAGGATGACCGCGTTCATAAGGCCGGCGGCGAAGGCGATGCCCGCGCGATCGAAGACGAGGGTGAACGGGCTGACCGCGATGTTGTCCTCCGCGGCGTTGAGCAGGTTCGGGTCCGTGTACGGGATGAGGAAACCGATCACCGCGATCGCGCCGATGTAGAACAGCAGGATGCGCCAGAAAATGGTGCGGATGGCCTTCGGGATGGTCTTCTCCGGGTTCTCCGCCTCACCGGCGGCCACGCCGACGAGCTCGGTGCCCTGGAATGAATACCCCGCGACGATGAACACCGCGAGCACGCCGAGGCCGCCGTTGATGAACGGCGCCTCGCCGGTGGTCCAGTTCTCCAGGCCGGGGGAGGTGCCGCCCATGATCCCCGCGATCATGGCCACGCCGATGATGAGGAACACCACCACGGTGATGACCTTGATGGCCGCGAACCAGAACTCGCCCTCGCCGAACGCCCGGGCCGACAGCGCGTTGAGCAGGAAGAGCAGCAGCAGGAACCCGGCGGACCAGACGATGGCGGGCACGTCCGGGAACCAGAAGCGCATCACCAGCGCCGCCGCCACCAGCTCCGCCGCGACCGTGATCGCCCAGTTGAACCAGTAGTTCCAGCCGAGCGCGAAACCGAAGCTGGGGGAGACGAAACGGGTGCCGTACTCCTGGAACGATCCCGCCACCGGCAGGTACGCGGCCATTTCGCCCAGCGACTGCATCACCAGCCACACCATGAAGCCGATCAGCGCGTAGGCCACGAGCGCGCCACCGGGGCCGGCCTCGGAGATGGTCGCGCCGGAGGCGACGAACAGGCCGGTGCCGATGGCGCCGCCGATGGCGATCATGTTCAGGTGCCTGGTCCGCAGCGTCCGCTGCAGATCGCCGACGGTGCCGGTGTGCGGCAGTGGCGCGGCGTCGGGGGAAGTGCTCATTGTCCCAGCCTATGCCCGCGATTCCCGCGCACGGAAATATTCGCGGAACAATTCGCGTCACACCCCGCGGCACGCCGTCGGCCGAGGCCTCAGCGACGGCCGGTGGGTTTCCCGTCGGCGAAGGTGGCCAGCAATTTCACCAACGTCGCCGGGTTGCGCCGCGCGAGGGGGAGCGCCAACCGCAGCATCACCGACATGGTCTCGGGCGCCGACGTGCCCGTGAGGTACTCGCGGATGGCGGAGTCGGGGAGGGTGAAGAAGGAGTCGAAGAACTCGCGCGTCTGGGTCGCGTCGAACCCCAGGAGGACGTGCAGCCCGCGCCTGCGGAGCCACGCCAGGGGGCGGCCGCCGGCGGGGGAGGCGTCCCCGCGCGCGCCGAGGCGGTCGAGGAACCGGTCGACGTCGGAGAGCACGGCACCGACGGAATATCCCGTGGCCGGGTGCATCCAGCCACCGCCGGCGCCGAAATGGGCGTGCCCCGGGACGGCGGAACCGCCGAAGGGGCGCGCGAGGAAACCAAGGTCGAGCCGACTGGTCCGGCTCCCGGGAACGGGCACCATGCGCAGCCGTCCATGCAGCGGGGTTCGCGGTCGATTGTCCGGAAGGCGCCGCGGGCCCATGGGGAAGTCGACGGTCTCCTCCCCGATCGCCAGAGCCGGATCCACGCCGAGGCCGTCGAGCCGCCGTGCCTGCGCGTCCCGCAGATGCGAGTGCAGTCGGGTCCGCCCCGGATCGCCGGGGTCGGCCGAAGTGCGGGCCGCGAGGATGGTCTCCTCGATCAACCACGTGCCGTCACCGAGGGGCAACCGGTAGGAGAAGGTCGCGGGGTAACCCTCCGCGGCCCATTCATCCCCCGAACCGGCGCAACCGGGAACGGTGAAATCCATGAGCACGGGGACGCGCAACCCCGCCGGGAGATCGGATTCGCGGAACACCTGGCCGAAAGCCAGCTGACGGGCCGCGAGTACCGCGCCGGAGTCGGCGCCAACTGCATCGACGACGACGTCGGGATCGGTCCACCCGGCGAAATCACCGCCAGCGCCGTCGGAGTCGACGACTACGGAGGGCCCCTCGCCGGGATCCGGCGTGACCATCGCGCGAACCCGGACGAGGGCATCCCGTGCGCCGTCGATGACGCCGCGAAGACCGGAACGGGCCCCCTCGCGGCCACCCCGACGCATGTGCACCGCCCGCGCGCCGCAGAAACCACGCTCGCGCCGCACGTCGAAACCGTCGAGGGAAGCAAGGACGCCGGTGTCGAGGATCGCGTACTCGTCGGAAAGCACCCGGGCACGCCCGGAGGAGGTGACCACCGACGGGTGGAAACGCGACGCGACCGCCTCGGCGGGCAGCCAACCGGGGAGCTGATGCACCCATGCACCCACCGTCGACGGCATCGACCCGCCCGCCGGATCGAGGGCGAGGACGTCCCAACCGCGGGCGGCGGCGCGATGCGCGGCGATGCGGCCGGCGGGGCCCAAGCCCAGGACGACGGCACGCGTGCGGGGCCCATCGGACCGACTCCCGAACTCG
>DUOR01000408.1 GCA_012838715.1 Actinomycetales bacterium | reverse complement strand
GAGGCGCTCGAGCAGGCCCGCGGCGATCAGGCGCGGCACGGGCAGCGCCGGATCGGCGTCCTCGGCGGCGTCGCGCGTGGTGCCCAGGCCGCCGGCCTCGGCCAACGTGCCCAACAACTTGCGCTGGCGGTCGTCGGCCCCGGCCAGCGCCGCGCGGAGTTCCGACGCGGTCGGCTCCCCGGGGCGCGGGATCAGCCGCCACCCGGCGGGCAGCGCCGCGACGATTTCGTCGGCCACGAGGAGATGGTCCTCCCACCCGTCGGTCGACTTTCGAGTGGACCGTCCGGAGAAGGCCCCTCCGCCGCCGGGGCCGTCGCCGTGGATCAGAGCCGACTTCCGCAGTTCGTCGAGTGCCTCGCGCGCGTGCGCGATCGTCGGCCGTTCTTTCGCCGGCACCCCGATGGCGGCCAGCGCGCCGCGCAGTTCCTCGATGATGGCCGCAGCGGACACGGGTTCCGTGTCCCCGCCCACGTCGATCGCGGCCTCGAGCAGTGCGAGCCCCAGTGCATCGACGTCGGTCAGCGCCCGCTGCACCGACGATCGCAGCTGCAACCGCCCCGCCAGAGCGTCGGAGGATCGGGGCGGGGGCGACAGTGCATCGGGGCGGCGTCGCAGCACCTCGGCCAGGAAACCGTCGGAACGGTCCGCCAGCCATCGGCGGAACGGGGGGAAGGGGGTGGCGTGGGTCATGTCGGTTCCCACATTAGCCCCGGGAAAGGTGACTGGCGTCGCCGTTTCTGAGATGATGATGAGCATGGCTAACGTTCAGAAGAAGAACCAGTACGTCGATCCGGGCTGGCCGCAGGACCTCGCGCCGGGCGAGCACGCCGTCACCGAGTTCGTGGGTCGCTTCGCCGGCGCCGACTCCCCCTACGGCGAGACCACTTTCCCGGTTCCGGTGGAGACGCTGAATTACGTCCACCCGACCACGATCGTCAACAAGTAGGTCCGAGGCCCGCGCCTCGACGGCCGCCGTCGCGGCGGCCGGTGCCCGATGGGCGCCCGGATTTCCCGGGCGTCCATCGGGCATTCGTCGTGCCCGGCCGCGAATCGCCGGTAATGGATGGCCGCTAGCGGATTTCCCGCAGGCGCCCTCCCTGCCCTTTTCCGCCCCTCTCCGTCTCCCGCCCGGCGCCCTCTTCACCACAATGCGAAAAACCCGCCCCCGGTTACGCCGGGAGGCGGGTTTTCTGGTGCGCGGGCAATCCCCGCGCGGGAGGCTCGTGCTTAGACGAAGGCCGGGACGCCCGGGATGGACGGCACGTTGGCCAGCAGCTGCTCGAGGATCTGGTTGTACGCGCCGGTGACCTCGGTCGGCAGGGCGACGCCCTGCGCGGCGGCGATGGTGCGGGCCTGGGCCAGGTAGTCGTTGAGGTCGGCGACGGTGCGCGCGCCCTGCAGGTCGGCGATGAGGCCCTGGATGGTCGCGGCGTCCAGCGACGGGGTCGCGGCCGGGGTGGTGGCCTGGGCGCCGGCGTAGTTGGCGCCGCCGCCGGTGCTCGGGTGCGGGCGGTCGGTCGGGCCGGAGGTCAGGCCGAGGGAGGCGGAGCAGGCCGGCCAGGCGCCCCAACCCTGCTGGGCCAGGACCTTCTCGGCGACGTAGATCTGCTCGATGCGGGAAGCCTTGTCGGCGGTCGGGGCGAACTCCTGGCCGCCGAAGCCGTTCCAGGTGCCGGCCGCGAACTGCAGGCCACCGAAGTAGCCGTTGCCGGTGTTGATGGACCAGTTGCCGCCGGACTCGCACTGCGCAAGGCGGTCCCAGTCGGAGTCCGGGGCGGCGGTGGCGGACGGGGCCATGACGGCCGCGCCGGCGCCGAGGATGGCGCCGGTCAGGGCGACCTTGGCGGAAGTGGAGAACGTGGTGCGGTTGGCGGCGTGACGGGCCATGGTGATGGTTTCCCTCTCGTTGATTTCGATGTACTCGCCGTCGGGGTTAGCTGTCGGGTTCGGGCGGTGGGGATGCCCGGCGGGCGCGGCGCGCCCGACTTCACCCCTGGGGTGGTGGCGCACCGTGCGGTCCGCCTCCCCGTCCTTCCGGCCGCGGTGTCCGCGGTCCTTCCGGTGGGTTCCCCGACCCCGTCCACTGGTCAGGTTCTTGCCTGTGAAGTTTTCGCCGGCCGGTTCCTCGTTCGCGTCCCGGGACGGGGTTGGGCGAGGGATGCGGAGGGGTCTCCGACTGCGTCGTCCTGCAACATAGCGGTTGGTAACGGAATAGTCACGCCGCCGGTTGTTGGCATGTCCACCCGGTCATTTGACCGGTTTTCCCTGCTTGTCGACGTTATTGCTGGTCGGGGACGGTTATGGGAAAAGTGTGACGAATGTGAAAACATCAATATGTGACGAAGGTCACGTTATCTTGCCGTTATCTTCGGGAGTTTTCGGGGCGTGGGGTACACTGGGGGACTTCATGCAAGCATCCGGGGCCGGTCGCAAGACGGGCCCGACCAGGAGAAAGGTGATATCCGTGCCCATCGGCAAGGTGAAGTGGTACGACAAGGAACGCGGTTTCGGCTTCGTATCCAACCCCGACGGAGAAGACGTCTACGTCGGTCATGCCGTGCTGCCCGAGGGCGTCGACGAACTCCACCAGGGTCAGCGAATCGAGTACGACTACGCCGACGGCCGCCCCGGCCCCCAGGCCCTGCGCCTCACGGTGCTGGAGGAGGCGCCCCGCCCGCAGCGCGGCCGCCGCCAGTCGAAGCGCCATTCGCCCGCGGACCTCAACGGCATGATCTCGGACATGATCTCCATGCTCGAGTCGACCGTCCAGCGCGACCTGCGCGCCGGCCGCTACCCGGACCGAAAGCACGGCCGCCAGATGGCCGAGGTCCTGCGCGCCGTCGCCCGCGAGCTCGACCAGGGCTAGACCGCCCGCCGACGCGCGAAGGCCGCCACCGAATCACATGGATTCGGTGGCGGCCTTCTATATTGCGCCCTCTTTACTGCGCCCTCTCGCGCTGTACTCGGCGTCCTACTCCGCGTCCCCGGCATCCTCGGAGTCGTCGGCGTTATCCGCGTCCTCCGCGTCGGCCTCATCGACCTCGATGTCGGCGTCACCGGCGGCACCGGCGGCGTCGGCGCCGGCGGCCTCGTTCACGATGGACCAGGTGATGCCGTACATCGTGTCCTCGCCTGCGGCGTTGGTGCCGATGACGGCGGTGGACACCTCGACGACGCCCAGCGGGGTGCGCTCGCCGGAGATCGACGCGGAACCGGCGATGGTCTCACCGGTGGATTCGCCCGGCTGCTTGGTCTCGGCGCTGTTGACGGCGTCGTCGGAGAAGAAGCGCTGCAGCGTCCACGTCACGGAGGAGACCTCCTCGGGCACCTGCACCTCGGCGGTGTCCTCCGGGCCGAGGTCGATGGCCAGGGGATTGTCGTCGAAGGTTTCGCAGGCGTCTTCCTCGAACAGGTCGCAGACGCGGTACGGCAGCACGGTGATGTCCTCGCCGTCGACGGTGACCGTCACCTCCAGTGCCTTCGGGTCGTCGACGCTGGGGTCGCGGGTCAGGTCCGCGATGACGACCGCCGCGGTGATGATCAGCCCGACGGCGATGATGATGCCGACGATGCGCCACGTCTTCTTATTGCCCAGGGACGCCACTTGGTGCTCCTCCCCGGCGGTTCGGCCACCGGTCGTTCGAGGGGAATGTTCGCGGGTCAGTCTAACCGCCCGCGCGGCCGCCGTTCCGCGCCGCCCTCCGCTTTGCCCCGGCCGCCGGAGGGGCGGGTCCCGACGTCGGCAAGCACGTGGGGAGGGAGGGGCGGCGCGGCGGTTGCGGCCGACATCAGGCCAGGGTCAGGCCGGGGTGAAACGCACCTCGAACAGGGTGGGCCACCACTTGCCGGTGACCAGGAAATGGTCGGTGCCCGGGATGTGCGCGATGCCGTTGAACACGTCGGCGCGGTCCGCCTGCTCGGGGGTCATGCCCTCGCGGAGGGCGGAGGCGTCGACGGCTCCGGTGACGATGCCCGTGGCCGGGTCGATGCGGGCGATTTCGTTGGTGGTCCAGATGTTGGCCCACACCTCCGGGCCGTCCGCGCCGTCGACGCATTCGAGCTCGTTGAGGTGGGTGACGGGATTGCCGGCGGCGGTGACCTCGACCTCGCGCAGCGCGTCGAAGGTGGCGGGGTCGCGGAAGGTGAGGGTGCCGGTGCCGTCGGACATGGCGAGCTCGTCCTGGAAGGCGCAGAGGCCCCACCCCTCGGTGTCGTATTCCGCGCGGTGCGTTTCCTCGAGGGTGGCGGCGTCGCGCGCGATGGCCGTGTTCTCCTGCCACGTCAGCTGCCAGACGGTGTCGCCGGCGCGGGTGATGCCCTCGCCGAAGAACTCCTCCGGCAGGTCGTGCCGGTCCACGTGGCCGGGATCGTTGCGCCAGTCCGGCACGCGGTAGATGGCGGACTCCCCGCGCTGGCCCGTCCCCACGAGAAGCGACCCGTCGTCGTCGATTTCGAGGCCCTGCGTGAAGGCGGAATCGTCCCACGGGTGCTCCGCGATGACCTCCATCGTCAACAGCTGCGGCGGGACGGCGTCCGCCGCGGCGGGATCGGCGCCCTCGGCCCCACCCTCGGCCCCGCCCTCGGCGGCGGTGGCGATCGACGCGGCGGGCTCGGCCCCCGACACCGCACCGTCGGCGCCGGAACCGTCCGAGCACGCGGTGAGGAGCAGGAGCGGGGCCACCGTGGCGGCGGTGAGGACCTGGGGGCGAAGGGCCGGGAGGCGGGGCTGCATGCCTACCACTCTAGGATGGGCGGTGTGACGAATCATCGACGCCGCCGCCCCAACCGCCGCCGCTCCGGTGGCGGGCTCCTGTTGAGTGACCGGGCCGTGTCCACCGCCCGCGCCGCCATCGAGGACATGGACGAGGGGCCTGCGGGCGATCACCGGGGCGCGAACGTCACCCATCCCGGCGTCGTGGTGCACAGTTTCGCCGCCGACCTGCCCGGTTACCGCGGGTGGGAGTGGCACGTGGTGCTGGCCAGCGCGCCGGGCACCCAGGACATCACCGTCAGCGAGGTCGCCCTGGTCGCCGGTGATTCCGCGCTGCAGGCCCCGGAGTGGGTGCCGTGGGAGGAGCGCGTCCGTCCGGGCGACCTCGGCCCGCGCGACCTGTTGCCGCCGGCCGCCGACGATCCGCGCCTCACCGCGGGGGAGCCGGGTCAGCGCGAGCTTTCCGACGCCGGCATCCGCGGCACCTCGGCCCGCTGGCGGGCGGGGGACACCGGCCCGAAGAGCGAATTCGCGAAGGAGGCCCTGCGCCACTGCCGCTCCTGCGCCTTCAACGTCCCGCTGACCGGGGCGCTCGGCCGGGATTGGGGCGCCTGCACCAACGAGTGGGCCTTCGACGGCGACGTCGTCCACGCCGACCACGGCTGCGGCGCGCACTCGGCGACGCCCGAAGTCACCGGCATCGGCGCCCCCGAGGGCGAGGCCTTCGATGACCAGGAAATCGTGGAGCACGCCCGCCTCGACGACTGACCCCGCGCTGAACCGCCGGAGCGGCGCAGCCGGAACCGCGCCGGGGTATCACCGGTAGCCGCGGTGGCGGACCGGGTGGAAGCATCGGACCGTGTTGCCGACGGGCCGTCGGGGGTGCGATTCTGATAACGCGATACATGATTTCGCGATTCGTCGGATACGTAGACGGGAGAGCGCCGCATGCGCGATAACAGGGAAAACTCCGGTCCGGGCGGGATGCCCGGGGCCGGGGACGGGCGGAAATCCGGGGCCGCGGCCCCGGGGCATGAGGGCGCCGGGGCGACCGCCGCGGCCGGATCGACGGCGTCGTCGGCCACCCCGGGGGGTGTGTCCTCCACCACCGCTACCGCCGATGGGGCGGGGACGCCGACGGGCGCGCCGAAGGGGGCGCTGGACCGTTACTTCCAGATCACCGAGCGCGGGTCCACCGTCGTCACGGAGGTCCGTGGCGGTGTGGTCACGTTCTTCGCGATGGCCTACATCATCCTCCTCAACCCGCTGATCCTCGGCGGCATCGAGGACGTGGAAGGCACCGTGCTGACGGTGCCCCAGGTCGCCGCGGTCACCGCGCTGGCGGCCGGCGTCATGACCATCCTCTTCGGCGTGTGGGCCAAGTACCCGTTCGGCATCGCCGCGGGCCTGGGCATCAACACGCTGGTGGCCGTGACCTTCGTGTCCACGCAGGGCCTGAGCTGGCCCGAGGCGATGGGCCTGGTGGTGCTGGACGGCATCATCATCGTGCTGCTGGCCGTGTCCGGTTTCCGGTCGGCGGTGTTCAACGCGATCCCGCCGTCACTGAAGTCGGCGATTGCCGTGGGCATCGGCATGTTCATCGCCATCATCGGCTTCGTCGACGGCGGCCTCGTGCGCCGCATGCCGGACGCCGCGAACACGACCGTCCCGGTGCAGCTGGGCATCGGCGGCCATATCGTGTCGTGGCCGACGGCGGTGTTCGTCCTGGGCATCATCATCTGCGGTGTGCTCGTGGTGCGGAAGGTGCCGGGCGGCCTGTTCCTGGGCATCGTGATCAACACGATCATCGCCCTCGTCGTGGAGGCGATCACCTCCTCCGGCCCGTCGTTCGTCGACGGTGAGCCGAACCCGACGGGCTGGAGCCTGGCGGTGCCGGCGCTGCCGGACGGCATCGGCGGTGTGCCGGATCTGTCGCTCGTCGGCGCCTTCGATCCCTTCGGCGCGTTCGTGCGCGTCGGCGTCATCGGCGCCACGATGCTGGTGTTCACGCTCGTGCTGGCGAACTTCTTCGACGCGATGGGCACGATGACGGGCCTGGGCAAGCAGGCCGGCCTGGCCGGCCCGGACGGCGTCATCCCGGGCATGAAGCGCGCGCTGGTCGTCGAGGGCGTCGGCGCCGTCGTCGGTGGCGCGACCTCCTCGTCGTCGAACACGGTGTACGTCGATTCCGCCGCAGGCATCGCCGACGGCGCCCGCACCGGCCTGGCCAACGTGGTCACGGGCCTGCTGTTCCTGGCGGCGATGTTCTTCACGCCGCTGTACGAGATGGTGCCGGTCGAGGCGGCCGCGCCCGTCCTGGTGATCGTCGGCGCGATGATGATGGCCCAGATCAAGGACATCGATTTCACCCGCTTCGACATCGCCCTGCCGGCGTTCATGACCATCGTGGTCATGCCCTTCACGTACTCCATCGCCAACGGCATCGGCGTGGGCTTCATCGCCTACGTGGCGCTGGCGCTGTTCGCGGGCCGCGCCAAGCAGGTGCACCCGCTGCTGTACGTGGTGGCGGTGCTGTTCGTGGTGTACTTCGCCATCGAGCCCGTGTCCAACATGCTGGGCGCCTGATGACGGTGCCCCCGTCCCCGGCCGAGCAGTCCCCGGCGGACCGGCCGGCGGCCGAGCAGTCCCCGGTCGACCTGCCCGCGCCCGTCGCCGTCGCGGATCCCTCGGACCCGCGGCTGGACGACGTCCGCGATCTCAACCGGTCGGACAGCCGCCCGGATT
>DUOR01000407.1 GCA_012838715.1 Actinomycetales bacterium | reverse complement strand
GTCCGGGGTCATCCGCCCCGGGGCGGTCGGGCCGCAGCTTCGCCATTACGCGAGGGAGTCCGCGATGGCGGCGAGGCCGGCGTCGATGCCGGCGGGCTCGGTGCCGGAACCCTGGGCCAGCTGCGGCTTGCCGCCGCCGCGGCCGCCGATGCGCTCGCCCAGCAGCTTCACCAGGTCGCCCGCCTTGTGGCCGGCGTCGACGGCCGGGTCGGTGACGGCGACGGCGAAGGGGGCCTTGCCGTCGGCGTCCGCCGCGAGCGCCACGATGGCGGGGCGGTCGTTCAGGCGGCCGCGCAGATCGTTGGCCAGCGTGCGGATGTCCTTGGCCTGGGTGCCGTCGGGGAGCTTCAGCCCCAGGAAGGTCACGTCGCCGATGGTGCGCGCCTGCTCCAGGTGGGCGGCGGCGTCGGAAAGCAGGCGGGCGGCCTTCAGGTCGGCGACCTGCTTCTCGGCGGCCTTGAGGCGCTCGGCCAGCTGCGCGATGCGGTCGGGCAGCTGCTCCGACGGGGTCTTGAACTCGGCGGCCAGGCGCTCCGCCAGCAGGCGCTCGCGGGAGAGGTAGCGGAAGGAGTCCATGCCGGAGTACGCCTCGATGCGGCGCACGCCGGAGCCGACGGACGACTCGCCGAGCACGGCCACCGGGCCGATCTGCGAGGAGTGCTCGACGTGGGTGCCGCCGCACAGCTCCATGGAGAACGGGCCGCCGATTTCGACGACGCGCACGCGGTCGCCGTAGTTCTCGCTGAACAGCGCCATCGCGCCCATCGCCTTGGCCTCCTCCAGGGAGGTCTCGATGGTGTTGACGGCCCAGTCGCGGTCGACGGCCTCGTTGGCGATGGACTCGATCTCCGCCATCTGCGCGGGGCTCAGCTGCTCGCCGTACTTGAAGTCGAAGCGCAGGTAGCCGGGCTTGTTCATCGAGCCGGCCTGCGTGGCTGTGGAGCCGAGCACCTCGCGCAGCGCGGCGTGCACCAGGTGCGTGGCCGAGTGGGCCTGCTCCGCCTGGTGGCGCCAGGCCCCGTCCACGGCGGCCTCGGCCTGCTCGCCGACGGCGAGTTCGCCGGCGGCGACGGTGCCCTTGTGCAGCCACAGCTTCTTGCCGACGCGCTGGACGTCGTCGATGTCCAGCACCGCGCCGGACGCGGTGGTGACCCGGCCCTTGTCCGCCATCTGGCCGCCGGCCTCGGCGTACAGCGGGGAACGGTCGAGGATGAGCTCGACCTCCTGGCCCTCGTGGGCGGTGTCCAGCAGTTCGCCGCCGGCGACGAGGCCCAGGACCTTCGCCTCGTCGACGAGGTGATCGAAGCCGGTGAACTCGGTCGGGTGCTCGTCGATGAAGCGGCGGTAGATGCCCAGGTCGCCGTGGGTGCGCTTCTTCGCCTGGGAGTCGGCCTTGGCGCGGGCGCGCTGCTCGGCCATCTCGCGGTCGAATTCGGCGCGGTCGACCTCGAGGCCGGCTTCGGCGGCCATTTCCATGGTCAGGTCGATGGGGAAGCCGTGGGTGTCGTGCAGGGTGAAGGCGTCGGAGCCGGCCAGGGTGGTGGCGCCGGTGGCCTTGGCCTGCGCGGCGACGTCCTCGAACAGGCGGGTGCCGGCCTCGAGGGTCTTCAGGAAGGCCTTCTCCTCCGTCACGGTGACGCGGCGGATGCGATCCCAGTTCTCCGTGATCTCCGGGTACGACGGGGTCATGGTGTCGCGGACGGTCTCCATCAGCGCGACGAGGGTCTCGCCCGTGGCGCCGAGCAGGCGGGCCGAGCGGACGATGCGGCGCATGAGGCGGCGGAGGATGTAGCCGCGCTCGGAGTTCGACGGGGTGACGCCGTCGAGCATCAGCATCAGGGCGGTGCGGGAGTGGTCGGCGATGACGCGGAAGCGGACGTCGTCGATCTCGCCCTGCGCTCCCCCGGCGCCGTACGTCGAGCCGGTCAGCTTTTCGGCGGTCTCGATGACCGGGCGCAGCAGGTCGGTCTCGTAGACGTTCTCCACGCCCTGCAGCAGGAAGGCGACGCGCTCGATGCCCATGCCGGTGTCGATGTTCTTCTTCGGCAGGGGGCCGAGGATCTCGAAGGAGTCCTTGCCGGTGCCCTCGCCGCGTTCGTTCTGCATGAACACGAGGTTCCAGATCTCGATGTAGCGGTCCTCGTCGGCGACGGGGCCGCCCTCGACGCCGTAGTCGGGGCCGCGGTCGTAGAAGATCTCGGAGCAGGGGCCGCAGGGGCCGGGGACGCCCATGGACCAGTAGTTGTCGGCCATGCCGCGGCGCTGGATGCGCTCCTCGGGCAGGCCGACGACGTCGCGCCAGATGCCGAAGGCCTCATCGTCGTCGAGGTAGACCGTCGCCCACAGCTTCTCCGGGTCGATGCCGTAGCCGCCGTCGGCGACGGGGTTGGTCAGCAGCGCCCAGGCGTGCCTGATGGCGCCTTCCTTGAAGTAGTCGCCGAAGGAGAAGTTGCCGGCCATCTGGAAGAAGGTGTTGTGGCGGGTGGTGATGCCCACCTCCTCGATGTCGAGGGTGCGCACGCACTTCTGGATGGAGGTGGCGGTGTCGTATTCGGGGGTCTGGTGGCCGAGGAAGTACGGCTTGAAGGGGACCATGCCCGCGTTGACGAACAGGAGGTTCGGGTCGTCGAGGACCAGGGAGGCGCTGGGGACCTCGGTGTGGCCGGCGTTCACGAAATGATCGATGAAGCGCTTCCGGATCTCATGGGTCTGCACGGTGTCGGGTCCCTCGTTCCACTTGGTGCCGTCGGTTACAACCCCGACAGCATACCCCCGTCACCGCATTGTTCAGTCGTTGCCCCGGACGATGCGGCGGATCGTGCGCAGGTGCTCCCCCATGGCCTTTTCGCGGCCGTGGTCGGTGGGCCGGTAGTAGGTGGCGTCGCGCAGCACGTCCGGCGGGTACTGCTGCTTGACGACGCCGTGCCGATCGTCGTGCGGGTAGGAGTAGTCGACCGCGTTGCCCAGCGCCTGCGCGCCGCTGTAGTGCCCGTCGCGCAGGTGCGGCGGGACGGGGCCGAGTTTGCCGGCGCGGACGTCCTTGAGGGCGGCGTCGATGGCGGCGATGACGGAGTTCGACTTCGGGGCGGTCGCCAGGTGGATCACGGCCTGCGCCAGCGGCAGCCGTCCCTCGGGCAGCCCGATGAGCTGGACGGCCTCGGCGGCGGCGACGGCGACCTGCAGCGAGCTGGGGTCGGCCATGCCGATGTCCTCGCTGGCCAGGATGATGATGCGCCGCGCGATGAACCTCGGGTCCTCGCCGCCCTCGATCATGCGGGCGAGGTAGTGCAGCGCCGCGTCGACGTCGGAGCCGCGCACCGACTTGATGAACGCGCTGGTGACGTCGTAATGCTGGTCGCCGTCCCGGTCGTAGCGGACGACGGCCCGGTTCACCGACGCCTGCACCGTCGCCTCGTCCAGGGTGCCGCCGTCGGCGACGGCCTCGGCGGCGGCCTCCAGATAGGTCAGCGACCGGCGCGCGTCCCCGCCGGCCAACGCGACGAGCTGGTGCAGCGCGTCCTCCCCGATGGTGATCCGCCCGTTCAGGCCGCGTTCGTCGGTGGCCGCGCGGGTGAGGACGTCCGCCACGTCGTCGTCGGAAAGCGGCTCCAGCTGCAGCAGCAGCGACCGGCTGAGCAGCGGCGACACCACGGAGAAGCTCGGGTTCTCCGTCGTCGCGGCGACGAGCAGCACCGTGCGGTTCTCCACCGCGCCGAGCAGCGCGTCCTGCTGCGTCTTGGAGAAGCGGTGCACCTCGTCGATGAACAGCACCGTCTGCAGGCCTTCGCGGACCAGGTGGACGCGCGCCCGCTCGATGACGGCGCGGACTTCCTTCACGCCCGCGTTCAGCGCGCTCAGCGCCTCGAAGCGCCGCCCGGTGGACGTCGAAATCAGGCTGGCGATCGTGGTTTTGCCGGTGCCGGGCGGACCGAACAGGATGATCGAGGTGTCTCCCCCGCCCTCGACCAGGCGCCGCAGCGGCGCCCCGTCGCCGAGCAGATGCCGCTGCCCGACGACCTCGTCGAGCGTCCGCGGCCGCATCCGCACCGCCAGCGGCGCATGCGCGCCCGGATGGAAGTACCGCCCCGCGTCCGTGCCGTCGTCCGGGGCGGCGGTGGGGTCGTCGAAGAGTCCCGGTTCCCCCGCCATCGCCGCTACTCCGCCGGGACCTGCGCGATGACCGCCCGCGCGAATTCGATGATCTCCTCCGAGCGCGGGTCCTCGCATCCCGACGCGAAGGTCGCCAGCGCCCCGGCGGTGCTCCGCAGATCGCGGCGCTCCAGTTCCCCGCCGCCGATTTCGTCGGACGCCACCGCGTCCCCGTCGTCCGCGGCGAACAGCGCCTCCTGCGGCGAACCGTAGTGCAGCACCGTCACGGTGATGAGCGTCCAGCCCAGCAGCGCCGTCATGATGCGCGTGCGCAGGTGCTGGTCGCCGACGACGCCCGGCCACAGCGCCCGGATTTCCTCGACCCAGGAGCGGATGAATACGTCCGCCTCCTCCGGCGTCGGCGGCACCGAGAACACGTCCAGCGGGAAACCGGCGACGACGCTGGCCACGTCGAAGGTGGCGTCGCGGAAACCGGCCCACTCGTAGTCCAGGAACGCGACCCGGCCGGCCATCAGCACGTTGTCCGGCGCCAGGTCGAAGGGCGTGAACGCCCGGTGGTGGCCGGAGGAAATGCGGCGCGCCGCCTCCGCGGCGACGCTGCGCACCCCGTCGCCGATGACGACGCCGGAGCGCTCCAGGAAGCCCATGCCCGACTCGACGGCCTTCACGATGCCGCGATCCCGGTTGCCGGTGGCGTCCTCCTTGCCGCGGTGCTTCGACCACATCCGCGACAGCAAGGTGTTGAACCCGTCCTCGCGCTCGGCGGTGCCCGCGTGCATCCGGCCCAGCGCCGCACCGAGCGAGCGCAGCGCCCGCAGCCGGGTGTCGCCGTCGCCGTCGGCAAGCACGTCGTGCAGCGTCGGCGCGTCACCGGCGTCGGTGATGACGATGATCCGCTGCTTCACGTCGTACGCCAGCAGCTCCGGGCCGGGGCGCACGTCCTCGGACAGCGAGGTGGTGAACTGGTAGGCGACGATCTCGCGCAGCAGCGCCGGGTCGGCGCCCTTCGCCGAGGACTCCGGCAAGCGCTTGACCACCAACGACCGCACCGGCAGGAACGGGTTCGGGGTGACCCGCAGCCGCGCGACCGCCGCACGGCTGGATCCGCCGAGGTCCTCGGGATCGGTCAGCTCCGGCCGCCCGCCGAAGCGGTTGGCCAGCAGCTCCTCCGCCACCGACACCAACGCGTCGATGTCGTGGCCGGTGTTCTGATCGTCGTTGGAAACCATGTTCTCCTCTAGCTCCGCTGCTTCTCCTGCTGCGGGGCCTTCTTCGGCTTGGCGTCGATGCCGGACTCCTTGCGCTGCTGCGCGGAAATCGGGGCCGGCGCGTCGGTCAGCGGGTCAACGCCGCCGCCGGACTTCGGGAAAGCGATGACTTCGCGGATGGAGTCAACCCCGGCCAGCAGCGTCACGATGCGGTCCCAGCCGAAGGCGATGCCGCCGTGCGGCGGGGCGCCGAACGCGAATGCGTCGAGGAGGAAGCCGAACTTCTCCTGCGCCTCCTCGTTGGAGATGCCCATGACCTCGAAGACGCGCTTCTGCACGTCCGGCTGGTGGATTCGGATGGAACCGCCGCCGATTTCGTTGCCGTTGCACACGATGTCGTACGCGTAGGCCAGCGCCTCGCCCGGGTTCTCGTGGAAGGTGTCCAGGTGCTCCGGCTTCGGCGAGGTGAACGCGTGGTGCACGGCGGTCCAGGCGGAGCTGCCGAGGGCGACGTCGCCGGACGCGGTGGCGTCGGCGGCCGACTCGAACAGCGGCGCGTCGACGACCCAGGTGAACGCCCACTCGCCGTCCTTGATCAGGCCCAGCTTGTTGGCGATTTCACTGCGGGCGGCGCCCAGCAGCGCGCGCGCCGACTTGGCGTCGCCGGCCGCGAAGAAGATGCAGTCGCCCGGCTTCGC
>DUOR01000406.1 GCA_012838715.1 Actinomycetales bacterium | reverse complement strand
TCCTCGTCGAGGCGGCGCTCGTAGTCGGCGCGGACCTCGGCCTCGATGGACTCGCGGATGCGGTCCTCGTCGACCTCGGCGGCGGAGTCGGTGGCGACCGGGGCGACGGCCGGGGCCTCGCCGGAGCGGGCGTCCTCGAGCTCCTGCTCGAGCTGCTCGACCTTCACGCGCAGATCGGCGTTTTCGTCCTGGAGCTCGCCCAGCGCGTCCTCGACGAGGTCGAGGAACTGGTCGACCTCATCTTCGTTGTAGCCACGCTTGCCAATCGGCGGCTTGCTGAAAGCGACGTTGTGCACATCAGCTGGAGTCAGCGGCATGGAGAGTTCCCCTTCACATTTCGTGGACGTGGTTCCGCACGCGGCCCGACTCAGGGCCGGTCGCCCGCACGTGGAATCCGGGCGCTGTCGGCGGCAACCGATGACGTCCGGAGATCCGTTAATTCACGATACTTGTTTATTCCGCCACCATCCTAGCGGCATCACATGCGCAACACACGCCTAGCGGGCCACGAAAGGCCTGTTCCTCCACTTCAGCCGTGTCCCGCCACGGCAGACCCCAACTGTGAACCTTCGGCTTAACCTGGGACTTTGGGGTTTGCGGGGCCGCCCGGACTCCCGAACGGAAAAGATCCCCCGGTTAACGGCATGTTTGATTGGGAACGCCCTCCCCCACACCCCTAATCGGGTAATGGGCGTTGCGGCTGGTCGCCCGCGCCCACGAAAAAACCGGCGGCCCCATCGGGGCCACCGGTTCATGCTTCGCGTCGCCGCGGACGTCCGCGCGCGCACCCGCCCTAGAAGGCGAACTGCTCGACGATCACGCGCAGGATCATGAGGATGAAGAACAGCACGAGCACCGACATGTCGAGCTGAACCCCGCCCAGGGGCATCGGCGGGATCACCTTGCGCAGCAGGCGGACCGGCGGGTCCGTCACGATGAAGATGATTTCACCGATGGACGAGAAGATCCGCCCGGGCCGCCAGGAGCGCGAGAACGACTGGATCATCTCGATGACGATCCGCGCGAGCAGCAGGTAGGTGAAAACCTGCAGGACTACGTAAAGGACTCCGAAGACTGTCTGCACGGGGGTACAGCTTAGACGGACATGCGGTCGCGCTCGGTATCGGGCAGTTCGACGCCGTCCGGGATCAGGGTGAAGGAGCGTCCGTCCTGGCGGATGCGGCCGCGCAGGGCGAAGGCCATGCCGGCGGCGAAGTCCATGTAGCGGGTCGCCTCGACGTCGTCGAGCTCGGAGAGGTCGAAGGTGACGATGTCGTTGTCGCGGAACGCCAGGCCGATGTCGCGGGCCTCGGAGAAGCGGTCCTGGAAATCGGCCTTCGGCACGAAGTGGACGTGCTTCGGCTCCACCGGCTCCTCGATGGCGCGGAGGTGCTGCGGGGAGTAGCGGCCGACGGAGGACGGGCGGCGGTCGACGTCCTCGTCGTCGCGGGCGTCGTAGTAGCCGTCCTCGTCGCGCACGTACTCGTCGCGGTCGCGGCCGTAGCGGTCGGACAGGCGGGACTCGGAGCCGTAGCGGCTGCGGTAGCCGGTGTCGCGGTCGTCGCGGTCGTCCACGTACTCGTCGTCGTGCGCGTCCATCCGGTCGATGGCGGGGTCAAGACCGAAGAACCGGGCGAAGTTCGTCGTGAAGCTGGCCATGTCCATCCTTTTCGGTGTTGGTGTGTCGGTGCGTTGCTGTCCCCAAACGTACCCGGCGATACCGGTCACACCGCCCATGACACGCCCGGTTTTGCCCGCGGCGACCATTTCCCCGCCGCCGCGCCGTTTTCCGTGGTGCGCAGGCTTTACGCGGGGGTTTCGCCGAGCACGACGACGCCCGCCTGGCGCCCCGTCCGACCGTCGCGCCGGTAGGAGAAGTAGTCGGACTCGGAGATGGTGCACCGCGGTTCGGCGTTGATGTGGGTCACGCCGAGGCCGTGCAGCTGCCGCATGAGGCCGGCGCGCACGTCCACCCCGGAAGTTCCCTGCCGGGTGCGCGTGCGCGAGCCCGGCAGGTGCTTTTCGACGTCGGCGGCCATCTCGTCGGGGACCTCGTACCGGTCGCCGCCAGCGGCCGCGCCGAGCAGCGCGTGGATGCCGCCCGGGGTGGCGCCGAGTTCCACCATCTTCCCCACCGTCCGGGCGACGATGCCGTTGCGGGCGCCGATCCGGCCGGCGTGGACGGCGGCGACGATGCCGGCGTCCTCGTCGGAAAGCAGGACGGGGACGCAATCGGCGACGAGCACCACCAGCGCGAGGCCGGGGACGGCGGTCACGATGGCGTCGGTCGCGGGCACCGGCTCATCGCGGCGGCCGTCGACGACGGTGACGGTGTTGGAGTGGATCTGCTCCATCCACACGAAGTCGGCCGGGTCGAGGCCCATGCCCTCGGCCAGGCGGAGGCGGTTCGCGGCGACGGCGGCCGGGTCGTCGCCGACGTGGTCGCCGAGGTTGAAGGAATCGAAGGGGGACGCGGAAAACCCGCCGCGGCGGGTGGTCAGCACCTTGCGCACGCGG
>DUOR01000405.1 GCA_012838715.1 Actinomycetales bacterium | reverse complement strand
CGCGGGACAGCTGACCCGGGCGGGCGTGCCCGCCACCGTCGACGGCGCGTCGGACCGGGATTTGTCGGCGGCGCTGCTTCCGCATGGCCGCGTGGATTTGACGGTCGCGTGGAGCTCGTCGGTCGATTCGCCGCTGCGCGCCCAGGGCCGGTGGGGGTGCCCGTCGTCGACCCGCGCGTCGTTGCCGCCGGATTCCGTGGCGGGCGAGTCCGCCGCGCCCGCGACCACCACCACGTCGCCGTCGGCGGGCGGGGATGCGGGGCCGGGTGCGTCGGAAAGCGCGGCGTCGGTGGCCCCGTCGTCGGTGGCGCGCGCCGCGAACCTGTCCGGCGTGTGCGATGGGGGCGTCGACGGTTTGCTTGCCGACGCCGAGGGCAGCGGCGCCGCGGATCCCGAGGTGTACGGGGAGTCCGGCGACCTCGACGGCATCCGTGAGGCCGTCGGCGAACTGGCCGTGGAATTGCCCATCGTGGTGGAGCGCATGCTCGGCGTGGTCGGGCCGGGCGTACGGTACGGGGCGGGGAGCGACCCCACGCAATGGCCGGTCGCCCCGTACACCGGGCCGTTCCGGATGCTGCCGGAATGGCGGCGCATCGAGGAACCGGCGAACGGCCGCGGCGCCGCCGGGCCGGGCACCGGGCCCGAGGACGGCGAGGACGCCGGTGCGGGTGACGGCGCGGGCGACGGCGACGGCGACGGTGGCGACAACTGATGTGGCGCCGGCGGCGACGGCTTCTGGTTTGGCGCCGGCGGCGACGGCTTCTGACGTGGCGCCGGTGACGCCGGCCGACGACATTGATTGACCGGGATACCGAAGGAGAGAGTGCGACGATGACCAACGACGTTTCCGGTGATGTGGCCCGCGCTGGCCTGAACACGGGCCCGCGCATGGATTTGGTGGGCAAGCGCGTCGTGTTCGTGCATGCGCACCCGGATGATGAGGCGATCACCACTGGCGGCACCATTTCCCGGCTCGTGCGGCGCGGGGCGCAGGTGACCGTGGTGACCTGCACCCTCGGCGAGCTCGGCGAGGTCATCGGCGACGCGTACCAGGGGCTCGTGGCGGATGAGGCCGACCAGCTCGGCGGTTTCCGCGTCCACGAGCTCGGGGCGGCCCTGGCCGCGCTCGGCTGCAACGGCCCCGACCATGCGCCCGTGCACCTCGGCGGCGCGGGCCGGTGGCGGGATTCCGGCATGGCCGGAGACAAGGGCAACGACGACGAGCGCGCGTTCATCCGATCGGGCGCCGCGGGGGATGGCTCGGCGGGGGATGACGAGGCCCTCGCGCAGCTGATTGCCGTCCTCGGCGAGCTGCGCCCGCACGTCGTGGTCACCTACGACGCCGACGGCGGCTACGGCCACCCGGACCACATCCACGCCCACGAGCTGACGGTCGCGGCTTGCGCGGCGCTGCGCGAATCCGCGGGCTCCGGCTCTTTCGGCGGCGCGGCGGGCTCCGGCGATGACCCCGAAGACCTCTGGGCCACGATGTGGACGGTCACGGACAATGCGGCGCTGGCGGCGGGGCTCGAGGCGATCACGGTCGTCCCGGACGCCTGGACACGGGCCGGCTTCGATGACCTGCCCTCCGTCGACTCGGATTTCGCCGTCGTCCTCGACGACCGCGACATCGCCGCGAAGGCGGCGTCGCTGCGCGCCCACGCCACGCAGGTGTGGGTCGGCGACGGCTCCGTCGGCACCGTCAACCCGGCCGCCGCCGTCGGCGCCGTCGACGACTCCGGTGCGGCGGCCGGCGTGTGGGCCCTGTCCAACCTGGTCTGCCAGCCGCTGACCCCCACCGAGCACTACCGCCTGGGCACCGCGACGCGGGCGCACGCGGACTGGTTCGCGGGACCCGCGGGGCGATGATGGGGCATATTCCGGGAAGCGGCGACGACGTCGTCGAAAAGCACTGGGGCGACCCCAACCGAAGCCAGCCGCGCGAAGTGTTCGGCCGCGGCGAAGTGGCCACCGCGATGGTGTGGCTGAGCGTCGCGGCGCTGGCGTCCCTGCTCATCGAAATCGCGTACCTGGGCACCTGGGTGGAGCTCGGCGCGTTCGCGGTGCCGCTGCCGTGGACCATCCCCGCCGCATATGTAGTTAATCTCATACTTACTCGTACGGCGCTGCTGTGGACCGAAAACCGTACACTCGCAGCGGTACCCTTGGGCGCATGGACCATCGGCTTCGGCCTGGTCCTGCTGTGGGCCGCGCTGCCCGCCGGCGGAGACCAACTGCTCGGCAACGGACTGCGCACGATCGGCCTGCTCGCCGCCGGAATCATCGGGGGCGGTTGGCCGCTGCGCCACCCCAAGTGACACAATGGATGAACTTCAACAAACCGCATTCGTGAAAGGCCGTAACTTCCAGTGACTTACGTGATCGCCCAGCCCTGCGTCGACGTGATGGATCGCGCCTGCGTCGAGGAGTGCCCCGTCGACTGCATTTACGAGGGCAAGCGGATGCTGTACATCCACCCCGACGAGTGCGTCGACTGCGGTGCGTGTGAGCCGGTCTGCCCCGTCGAGGCCATCTTCTACGAGGACGACGTGCCCGACGAGTGGGTCGAGTACACCGACGCCAACGTCGACTGGTTCGACGAGCTCGGCTCCCCGGGCGGCGCCGCGAAGCTCGGCCCGCAGGACTTCGACGTCGCGTTCATCGCCGCCCTGCCGCCGCAGGCCGAGGACTAGAGTCGGAGGGCGAACCCGCCCCCCCGCACAGGAGACTCCGCCGCGCATGACTGGCCCGCGCCTGACCTCGCCCGCCCATCGACTGCCCACGTTCCCGTGGGATTCGCTGGAGGGGGCGAAGGCGCGGGCTTCGGCGTTCCCGGATGGCTTGGTTGACCTGTCGATTGGCACGCCCGTCGACGACGTGCCGGCGTCGGTGCAGGCCGCGCTGGCGGATGCGGCGGCGGCCCCGGGGTACCCGCAGACCGCGGGCACGCCTGGGTTGCGTTCGGCCATCGCGGATTTCATGCGGCGCCGGCATGGGGTGCCGGATGCGGGGGCGGTTGTTCCGGTCGTCGGCACGAAGGAGGCGATTGCCTCGCTGCCGATGCTGCTCGGCGTCGGGGAGGGGCATCGGGTCGTCGTGCCGGAGCTGGCGTACCCGACCTACGAGGTGGCGGTGCGGATGGCGGGCGCGACGCCGGTCCGCGCCGATTCGCTGACGCAGCTGGGGCCGACGCTGCCGTCGTCGGCGCCGGTGCTGATGTTCATCAATTCGCCCGGCAACCCCACGGGCCGCATCCTCGGCGAAGGGCATCTGCGCAAGGTGGTGCAGTGGGCGCGGGAGCGGGGGACCGTGGTCGTTTCCGACGAGTGCTACCTCGGGCTGGCGTGGGACGCCGAGGCGCCGTCGATTCTGGACCCCGCCGTCAACGACGGGGATTTGACCGGCCTCATCGCGGTGCATTCGCTGTCGAAGACCGCCAACATGGCGTCGTACCGCGCCGGCTGGTTCGCCGGCGACCCCGAGCTGTTGGGGCCGCTGCTGCAGGTCCGCCGCCACCTTGGCCTGATGGTGCCGGGGCCGGTGCAGGCGGCGATGGTCACCGCGCTTTCCGACGACGACGCCCACGACCGCCAGCGTTCCCGCTACGCCCGGCGGCGTTCCGTGCTGCGCAACGCGGTGGAGGCCGCCGGTTTCCGCGTCGACGAATCCTACGGCGGCCTGTACCTGTGGGTGACCCGCGGCGCGGGCGCCGATGCCGCGGGTGCTGCCACGGGAGCTGGCACCGATGCCGCGGGTGCTGCCGTGGGAGCTGGCGCCGATGCGTCCGGGCTGGCCCACGCTGATGTTGCGGAGGTGGCGGAAACCGGTCGCGACCTGGTCGATTGGTTCGCCGAGCGTGGGATTCTCGTGGCCCCGGGCGACTTCTACGGTCCGAAGGGTGCGCGGCACGTGCGAATTGCGTTGACCGCGTCCGACGAGGCAATCGAGGTTACGGCCGGCCGCATCCGCGGTTAGCCCGGCGGCCGCGGTTTGTCCGCAGGTCTCTCGAGCGCTCGGCTCCGACCGCAGCGCCGCCTCTCTTGCCACACCTGCCCCACGAGTTAGTGCTAAAACATGAACTACATTCATGTCGACAATTTGCAACAGAAAAGCCCCGAAAACGGCCGAAAATCGGGCTTTTTTGTTGCGGATCGTCGACATCAATGTTGAATTCCCGGGTGCCCCCGCAATGCGGCCGAGCTGCGGCCGGGAAGCTCGAGGTTCCCCGGATCCGAGCCTGCGCGATGGCCTGGGTGCCGGGGCCGCAGAAAGCAGGGGGAGGCGTCCCGTCGCCGCGGAAGCCAGGGGCGGGCGTCCGGGGCCGCAGAAAGCAGGGGAGGCGTCCCGTCGCCGCGGAAGCCAGGGGCGGTTGCGTGCCCGCGTGGCCAGCCCGGGCCACGGCTACCTGTTGAAATGCCGGGTCACGCGTTGCGGCATGCGTTCATGCCGCAGGTACGTTTCGCCGGTGAACTGCGGGCCGGCCTTCTGCAGGAGCTCGCGTCGTTGGTGCGCGCGCTGGGCGATGATGCGGGCGGCGCGACCGTCGGCAAGCATGGCCCACGTCAGCTGGATGACGTCGACGCCGCAGTTCAAAAGGTCGCGGATTTGCCGGTTCTCCCGCGTCGACAGGACGTCCGGGTCCCCGTAGTCGCCGGAGTACTTGACGGCGCCGTGGAATTCGATGGCCATCGCGAGCTCGGGAATCCAGAAATCGACCCGGCGAATGGGCGCCCCATCCGGCCCGACCACGTAAACCTGCTGCAGCGCCGTGCGCAATCCCGCCCGGTGGATGAGCCACTTGGTCCACGACTCGGCGGGGGAGTCCGACAGCGCCGACGCCAGCGCGAAGACCGTCGCCGTTTCACGCGCGCCATCGGCCCGCCGCTCGAACAACCGGCCCAGCGGTTCGGCGAGGCAGCCACGCGAATGGCCGCGCAGCAGCGCATCATCGGCGACGGTCAGAGCCTCGATGGGGCCGTGGGTTCCGCGCACGTCATGGACGGTGAGCGCGATGGTGGCGCAACGGACGCCGTCAACGACGGTGATGTCCCGATGATCGCCGTGGAACGCGCGGATGACGCGCCCCGCCGTGGTCGTCGTCCGGCCGCGGGCCGTGCGTCCCATGTGCACGGGTTCTCCCGTGTCGGCGTCGGGGTCGTGCAGCAGCTGCAGTCGGTGAACGCGGGCTGCGCTGATGCCGGTCAGCACGAGTTCCGGGTTCGCCGTCGCCTGCGCGAGGCACCGCAGGCGGCG
>DUOR01000404.1 GCA_012838715.1 Actinomycetales bacterium | reverse complement strand
CGGACACCGCCCCGGCGGTCGCGCACCGGGCGCGCGCCGAACACGGGGCGCGGCGGGCCGACGTGCTCCTCGGTGCCCTCGGGGATGTCCAGGGCCTCGAACAGCTCGGGGGAGGTGGAGAACCACTGCGGCGGCTCGCGGAAACCCAGCCCCAGCGCGTCGTCGATCATCTGCCAGCGGGGCAGCTCGTCCCAGCCCACCAGCGTCACCGCGGTGCCCGTGTTGCCCGCGCGGCCGGTGCGGCCGATGCGGTGGACGTAGGTCATCTCGTCCTCCGGCACCTGATGGTTGATCACGTGCGTCACGTCGTCGATGTCGATGCCGCGGGCCGCCACGTCGGTGGCCACCAGCACGTCGACGTCACCGGCGCGGAACGCGTCCAGCGACTTCTCGCGGGCCGGCTGGTTCATGTCGCCGTGGACCGCCGTGACCAGGAAACCGCGCTCGCCCAACTGCTCCGCCACCGACGCCGTCGACCGCTTCGTCCGGGCGAAGATGATGGTGCGGCCGCGGCCGTCGGACTGCAGGATGCGCGCCAGCACCGGGATCTTGTCCATCTGGTGCGACTGGAACACGACCTGACGGGTCGTCTCGTGGATGCTCGCCTCCGACTCGCCCGACTCGGCGCGGATGTGCACCGGCCGATCCATGAACGTGCGCGCGAGGTTGAGAATGGGCCCCGGCATCGTCGCGGAGAACAGCATCGTCTGCCGGGCATCCGGCACCGCCCGCAGGATCTTCTCGATGTCCGGCAGGAAACCCAGATCCAGCATCTCGTCGGCCTCGTCGAGGACGAGCACCGCCACCTTGCCCAACTGCAGGTTCCCCCGGTTGGCCAGGTCGATGAGCCGACCGGGCGTGCCGACGACGACGTCGACGCCCCGCTCGAGGACGTCAATCTGCTCGTCGTAGGGACGCCCGCCGTAGATCGTCGTCAAGCGCAGGCCGACGGCGGCGGCGACGTCGACGAGGTCCTCGCCCACCTGCACCGCCAGCTCACGGGTGGGCACGATGACGAGCGCGCGCGGCGTCCCGTCCGGCTCCGGCACCCGCGAATCGTCGAAGACGCGGTCGATGAGCGGCACACCGAAACCGAGGGTCTTGCCCATGCCGGTGCGGGCCTGCCCGATGATGTCCGTCCCGTCGAGGGCCAACGGCAACGTCAGCTCCTGAATCGCGAACGTCCGGGTGATGCCCTTCGCGGCGAGGGAGTCGCAGATCTCGGCGGCGACCCCCAATTCGACGAAAGTCGGCGCGGGTCGGTCTGCCACCGGGTTCTCCTTCTCCTCGTGCGCCCCGTCGGGGGCCCTGCCATTAATTCACCGCCCACAATCCTAGCCACCGGGCAGGGGGTTATGATGGCCCGCATGGACATCACCATCGGTTTCGTTGACAATCCCCGCGAACTGAACATCGCCGGCGTCGAGGGCGGCGGCGAGGTCGCCTCCGAGATCTCGGCCAAGCTCGCGTCGGGCGAAGGCGTGCTCGAGCTCGTCGACGGTTCCGGAAAGACCTACCTCGCGCAGATCTCCAAGGTCGCGTACGTGCAGGTCGGCCCGGCGGCTCCCCGCCAGGTCGGCTTCATCGCCTAAGTGTCGAGGAAGATGCGCGAACGCTCCTCGGCGAAGGATCCGTTCCTCGTGCGGTTCGCGAGGGAATGGGGATGGCGGGCCTACGCGATCCCCGTACTTCTGGTCCTGACGATCATCGTCGTCGTGGACGTCGTCCGCGACGCCGGCGTCGGTGACGGCGCCGTGCCCACCGCCGCGCACGGCGGCGAACAGGGCCCCATCCCCGAAGGCGGCTACGGCGAGAACCTCGACGTCGGCGAACTGCCGCCGGGCGGCCCGTACACGGAGGAATCGTCGGGCATCTACCTGCCCGCCGGAAACCCCTCGCCGCAGGTCGGCGTGGGCGATACCACCGTCTTGCGCTACACCGTGGAAATCGAGGACACCATCGACCCGGCGGTGTTCGGCGGCGCCGACGCCTTCGGCGCGATGATCGACGCCACGCTCGCCGACGAGCGCAGCTGGATCCACGACGAGGCCTTCGCCTTCGAGCACGTCGCCCCCGACGAGGAACCGAACCTCGTGTTCCGGCTGGTGGCGACCCACACCGCCCACGAGCTGTGCGGCTACGAAATCCCGCTGGAGACCAGCTGCTCCATCTCCCCGCAGGTCGAGGGCGAACCCACTACGGTGCTCATCAACGAGGCACGCTGGGTCCGTGGCGCACTGCCGTTCCAGGGCGACCTGGGCGCCTACCGCCAGTACCTGATCAACCACGAGGTCGGTCACGCGCTCGGCTACGCCGCCCACGAGGCCTGCGCGGCCGACGGCGCCGTCGCGCCGGTGATGATGCAGCAGACGCTGAGCGTGGACAATTCCGAACTGCACAATCTCAACCCGAACGAGGTGTACCCCGATGACGGAGCCGTCTGCCGGCCCAACGCCTGGCCGTACCCCCTCGGCCGCTGACCGGACCGCCACCGGCAACCCCGCCGCACGCCGGCCCCCGATGACCCCGCCGCTGGTGGAGCCGGCGGCCGGCGACATCGACGCCGAACGCTACGCCCGCCATTTCCCGGTGCCCGGCATCGGCGAGGAGGGGCAGCGCCGGCTGGCCAACGCGAAGGTGCTGATGATCGGCGCCGGCGGCCTCGGGTCGCCGATCGGCCACTATCTCGCGGCGGTGGGCGTCGGAAAGCTCACCATCGTCGACGACGACCGCGTCGACCTGACCAACCTGCAGCGGCAGGTGCTGCACCGCGTCGGCGACATCGGCCGGCCGAAGGTGGAGTCGGCGGCGGAGACACTGGGCGCGCTCAACGGCGGCATCGAGATTGAACCGCTGGACGTGCGGCTGTCCGACGCGAACATCGACGAGCTGGTCGCCGCGCATGACCTGGTCATCGACGGCAGCGACAATTTCGCCACCCGGTACCTCGTCTCCGATGCGTGCCGGCGCGCCGGCGCCGTCCTCGTGTGGGGCAGCATCCGCCAGCTGACCGGGCAGGTCAGCGTGTTCGGCCTGGACCTCGGCGGCGGCCGCCGCGTGTGGCTGCGCGACCTGTACCCCGAGCCGCCCGCCCCCGACACCGTGAAAACCACGGCGGAGACGGGGATTCTGGGCACGGTGCCGGGGACCATCGGCACGTTGATGGCCACCGAGGCCGTGAAGGTCATCACCGGCATGGGCGAGCCGCTGAGCGGCCGCGTCATCTTCTACGACTCCGCCCCCATGACCTTCCGCGAGTTCCGCTTCGCCGCGGACGCCGGCACGGTGGACGGGGAGGGCGGTCGATGACCCGCACCCCGCCCCCGCACGTGCTCGAGGCCTTCGGCGTCTCCGGCGGCCTGCCCGAGCCCGCCGGGCCGGCCTGGGACGACGGCTGGGTGTACGGCGAGGTCGTCGTGTCCGCCGTCGCCGACGCCTCCCGCGCCGCCTGGTCGGCGAAGGTGTGCGAGTCGCTGGCCGTCGACGGCGTCCGCGTCGCGCACCCGGTGCGCACCTCCGACGGCCGCCATGTGCTGGCCGGTTGGCGCGCCCGCCAGCACGTTCCGGGGCGCCCGGAAATCCGCCCCGACGAGACGCTGGTCGCGTGCACGCGGCTGGAGGCCGCGCTTGCCGACGTCGAGAGGCCCCGCTTCCTGGCCCAGGCCGGCACCACCGTGTTCGACGTGTGCGACCGTGCCGCGTGGGCCGATGATCCGGTGCCGCTGCTGGAGCAGATCCTCGACCCGGGCGCGGTGCCCCGCGAAGACGAGGCGGAGGCGCTGTCGCTGGCCGCGGGCCTGCTGGGCCTGCGCGGCGAACTGCGCGCCGACGGCCAGCTCGTGCACGGCGACCCGGTGGGGTCGATGGTCTTCGACGGTTCCGCCCCCGCCGTGGTGACGGATCTGGTGCCGCGGTGGCACCCGGAGGGCTGGACCCCGGCCGTCGCCGCCATCGATTACCTCGCCTGGGGCGGCGCCGACGACGACCTGCTCGATCGTTTCGACCACATCGGGGCGGCGGAGGACGCCGGGCGATGGAACGCCCTGCTGACGCGGGCCATCGTGCACCGTTTGTTCCTCCACGCCGTCCACCCGGATTCGAACGTCGCCGCCTGGCGTGGCCTGGCCCGCGCGGCCGAACTGGTGAAGGCGCGGCTGTAGTTTTCCAACGGCGGGGCGAACGTCAGTTCGATGCGGTCGCGGGTCTGTGCGATGATGGCCGCATGACAGAGGGAACGCACAGGGGGATGCCGCGGGTCCGGCTCGTGGAGCCGGCGCCGCCGGAATCGCGGACGTGGGAAGGGCCCGCGGCGACCCTGTTCCCGGGGGATGAACGGCTGGCCGAGCTGAAGGTTCCCGGGGCGGCGTGGCGCGTGCTCGGTGGCCCCGGCACGGGCAAGTCCTCGCTGCTGGTGGACCTCGCGGTGGCGCACGTCGCCGCCGGCTGGTCGGCGGATTCGGTG
>DUOR01000403.1 GCA_012838715.1 Actinomycetales bacterium | reverse complement strand
GCGACCGCGCCCGCACCGCCGCGGGCCACGTCACCGTGCGGGCCGGGCGATAGGGGTCCTGTCGGCGGCGGGCGGCCGGCGGTGGCGGGTCAGTCGCGGTCGCGAGTCATCAGCCACTGGATGATGGCCGCGCCGGCGAGGGTGGCCACCGCCATCACCAGCGCCCCGGCCACGTTCGTGGACAGGTACCACAGCACCGCGGCCATGATGAGGCCGATGGCGAGGATCGCGATGGCGTTGCCGTTGAGTTTCATGCCCCGAGCTTAAACACCCGGGGCACGGCGCCGGGGCCTTAGACCCGTGCGGCGACCTCGGTGCGGGAGTCGGCGTCGGTGCGGGAGGCGGCGAGCATGTCGCCCCACTCGACGATCTTCTTGCGCTCGCGGCCCTCGGCCTCGCCGAGGGCGCGCTCGGCGGCGTCGAGGGCGTACCAGCCCTGCCAGGTGGTGAAGGTGATGTCGCGGGAGTGCAGGAAGTCCTCCACCGCGCTTTCCGACGAGTCCGCCGGCGCGGGCAGGCGCCCGGCGTCCCAGTCGGCGACGAGATTACCGACGGTTTCGTTGGCGTCGCCCTTGGTGTTGCCGATCAGGCCGATGGGGCCGCGGCGCACCCAGCCGGTGGTGTACAGGCCGCTGAGGTGGGCGGACGCCTCGCCGGTGCCGTCGAGGACGCGGCCGCCGGCGTCGGGGATCGTGTGGGTGGCGGTGTCGAAGGGGACCCCGTTGATGGCGTCGGATCGGTAGCCGACGGCGCGGTACACGGCGCCGACGGGCCATTCGGTGAAGCGGCCGGTGCCGCGGACGCCGCCGTTGCCGTCGAGCTCGGTGCGCTCGGTGCGGATGGCGGTGACCTTGCCGTCCTCGCCGATGAGCTCGACGGGTGATTCGAAGAAGTGGATGAACAGCTTGTGCGGGGCGCCCTTGGGCTCGCGGATGGCGTAGTTCTCCAGGATGGAGCACACCTGGTCGACGATCTTGGAGTCGCGGCGGGCGGACTCCGAGGCGGCGTCGTAGTCGATGTCCTCGGGGTCGACGACGACCTCGATGGTGGGGGAGTGATCGAGTTCCTTGAGCTCCAGCGGGGTGAACTTGGCCTGGGCGGGGCCGCGGCGGCCGAAGACGTGGACCTCGCGGGCGGCGTTGGCGGACAGGCCCGAGTGGACGTTGTCGGCGATTTCGGTGGGCAGCAGCTCGTCGGCGGTCTTCGCCAGGATGCGGGCGACGTCGAGGCCGACGTTGCCGACGCCGACGACGGCGACGGACTCGGCGGACAGGTCCCAGTCGCGGGCGAACTCGGGGTGCGAGTCGTAGAAGCCGACGAACTCGCCGGCGCCGTAGTGGCCCTCGAGGTCGGCGCCCGGAATGTCCAGATCCCGGTCACCGGTGGCGCCGGTGGCGAAGACGACGGCGTCGTAGAAGCCCTTCAGTTCCTCGACGGTGACGTCGCGGCCGACGTCGACGTTGCCCAGCAGTCGGACCTCGGGCTTGTCCAGCACGCGGTGCAGGCTCTTGATGATGCCCTTGATGCGCCGATGGTCCGGGGCGACGCCGTAGCGGATGAGGCCGAAGGGGGCGGGGAGGCGCTCGAGGATGTCGATGGACACCTCGCGACCGGACTTCATGAGGGCGTCGGCGGCGTAGATGCCGGCGGGGCCGGATCCGACGATGG
>DUOR01000402.1 GCA_012838715.1 Actinomycetales bacterium | reverse complement strand
GGATGTCGGTGCCGCGGCCGGCCATCTGGGTGGACACGGTGACGCGGCCGGGGGCGCCGGCCTCGGCGATGACCGCGGCCTCCGCCTCGTCGTTCTTGGCGTTGAGCACGGCCACGTCGATGCCGCGCTCGCGCAGGGCATTGGCGAGGCGCTCGGATTCGGCGACGTCGCGCGTGCCGACGAGCACCGGGCGGTCGGTCGAGTTGACGTCGACGACCTCCTCGACGGCGGCGTCGAAGGCGTCGTCGCCGGTGGCGTAGATGCGGTCGGCCTCGTCGATGCGGATGCAGGGTTCGTTGGGTTCGACGACGGAGACGCGCATGCCGTAGAACTCGCGGAACTGGTCGCCGGCGGCGACGGCGGTGCCGGTCATGCCGCAGGTGATCTCGTAGCGGCCGATGAGCTGCTGGATGGTCAGGGAATCCAGGACGCGGCCGCCCTCGGAGACGTCGAGGCCCTCCTTGGCCTCCACGGCGGCCTGCAGGCCGTCGGGCCAGCGCTGCAGGTCGGCGACGCGGCCGCGGGAGGAGTCGACGAGCAGGACCTTGCCGTCGCGGACGATGTAGTCGACGTCGCGCTGCAGCAGTTCGCGGGCGTGCAGGGCGACGTTGACCTGGACCAGCGCGGAGCCGACGTTGTCCTCGTCGTACAGGGACTCGATGCCCAGCAGCCGTTCGACGCGGCGGGAGCCGGCGTCGGTGAGGAAGACGTTGCGGCGGCCGGAGTCGACGGTGTAGTCGTCGCCGCGCTGCAGGCGGCGCACGATGTCGGTGATCTTCCCGGTCGGCGCCTCCCCCGGCGCGGAACCGGCGAGCACCAGCGGGACGAGGGCCTCGTCGACGAGGACGGAGTCGGCCTCGTCGATGATGGCGACGCGCGCGGGCTCCTGCACCCGATCCTCGACCGCGACGGCGCAGCGGTCGCGGAGCACGTCGAAGCCGAGCTCGTTGACGGCGACGAACACGACGTCACTGGCGTAGGCCTCGCGCCGCGCCTCGGGGCCGTCGGTTTCGCGGACCGCGGCGGAGGTCAGGCCCAGGAAGTCGAACAGCGGCCCCATCCATTCGGCGTCGCGGCCGGCCAGGTAGGAGTTGACGGTCACGGAGTGGACGCGTTCGCCGCGCAGGGCGAACCCGGCCGCGGCCAGCGCGCCGGACAGCGTCTTGCCCTCGCCGGTGGCCATCTGGACGACGTCACCCTCGAGCAGGCGCAGCGCGCCCTGGAGCTGCACGTCGAAGGGCCGCAGGCCAATCGAGCGGTTCGCGACCTCGCGCAGGCAGGCGAGGAGCTCCGGCGCGTCATCCCGGTTGCCGCGGGTCCGGTCGGCCAGTTCGGCGTCGGAAAGCGACTGCAGTTCCTCTTCCAGATCGGCGGCCCGGGCCACCAGCGACACGCTGCGCTTCTGGTCGCGCCCCTGCTTCCCGCCGAGCGCTTTCCAGAACCAATTCATGCGGGCCACGGGCACCTTCTTTCCGCTCGACGGCCGCCCGCGCGAACGCGGGCGATTTCGGGGATCCAGCCTAACGCACACCCGGGGCGACCTGTTCTGGCAAGGTGGATCCGCATAATCGACAGTGTCATCGGCGCGCAGCGGGACGCCCGCGCCGCCGCCCGAACCGAACCCCGGAGGAACGCCGTGAGCGAAGCCCAGTTCATCCCCACCGCCGACCTGGTCGACGAAATCGGCGCGCACGTGCGCAGCTGCGACACCCAGTTCCGTGACATCGGCGGGCGCCGCGAGTTCTGCGGGCGCATCACCACGGTGCGCTGCTTCCAGGACAACGCCCTGCTGAAGGCGGTGCTCGGCGAGGATTCCGACGGCGGCGTGCTGGTCATCGACGGCGCCGGCTCCCTGCACTCCGCCCTGGTCGGCGACGTCATCGCCGGTCTTGGCAAGGATCACGGCTGGTCGGGCGTCATCGTCAATGGCGCGGTGCGCGACTCGAAGCTCATCGGCGAGATGGATTTCGGCTGCAAGGCGCTGGGCACCAACCCGCGCAAGTCCTCCAAGACCGGTGAGGGCGAGCGCGACGTGGTGGTCAGCTTCGGTGGCGTCGATTTCGTGCCGGGCGACATGCTGTACGCGGATTCCGACGGAATCGTGGTGCGCTGATGCGCATCGGTCTGACCAGCATTTTCGTGCCGGACCAGGCGGCGGCGCGGGAGTTCTACACCGACGTGCTGGGGTTCATGCTCAAGCGGGACATCCCGATGGGCGAGTTCTCCTGGCTCACCGTGGTCTCCCCCGATGATCCGGACGGCACCGAGATCGTGCTGGAGCCGGACACCCACCCGGCGGTGCGCCCCTTCAAGGAGGCGCTGCACAACGACGGCATCCCGGTGAATTCCTTCGAGGTCGCCGACGTCCGCGCCGAGCACGCGCGCCTCACGGGCAAGGGCGTGGCCTTTACCGTGGAGCCGCAGGATCTGCCGGGCGGCATGGTCCGCGCCGTGTTCGACGACGGTTTCGGCAACCTGCTGCAGATCCACCAGCCGCCGACCGCGTAAGCGGCGCCCGTGCCCCCGTTCGGCGTCGACGTCAGCGAGTGGCAGGACGGCCTGCCCATGTCGGCGGTCGCAGCGGC
>DUOR01000401.1 GCA_012838715.1 Actinomycetales bacterium | reverse complement strand
GTCGCGGGCCCGATCGCCGCCATCATCGCCGCGGCGCTCGGCGTGCTCGGCGACACCCTGCTACTGGCCCGCCCCGGCGGCGCGAGCCGCAAGCGCACCGGCGCCTACGAAACCCCCGAGGTCCGCCGCGAACGCGTCCGCGAGGACCTGCGCAACGAACCCCAGTCCGGCCGCGTCCTCTGGGACGCCCTCGACGCGGGCGTCGACCCGACGGACCCGACCGACCCGACCGACGACCCCGATGCCCGCCCCGGCGGTGCGGGCCGCTAACCTGAGGGCCGTAAGCGGGAGACGTACGACACACCGCCGGGCCCGATGTGGCCCACGTGCGGCGCCTCCCACAGGTATCCGAGTTAGGGGACTTCAACATGGCAACGGTGCTCGACGACATCATCGCCGGCGTGCGGGAGGACCTCGCGGTGCGCGAGGCGAAGGTGCCCTTCGAGGAGATCAAGGCGCGCTCGCTGGACGTGCCGCCGGCGCTGGACGCCGTCGCGGCGCTGGCGAAGCCGGGAGTGCAGGTCATCGCGGAGGTCAAGCGGGCCTCGCCGTCGAAGGGCGCGCTGGCGGACATCCCGGAGCCGGCCGTCCTGGCCAAGGCCTACGCCGACAACGGCGCCGCCGTCATTTCCTGCCTCACCGAGGAGCGCCGCTTCCGTGGCTCGCTGGCCGACCTCGACGCCGTGCGCGCCGCGGTGGACATCCCGGTGCTGCGCAAGGACTTCATCGTCACGCCGTACCAGATCCACGAGGCCCGCGCCCACGGCGCCGACCTGGTGCTGCTGATGGTCTCCGCCCTGGACCAGCCGACCCTGGAGTCGCTGCTGGACCGCACCGAGTCCCTGGGCATGAACGCCCTCGTCGAGGCGCACACCGCCGAGGAGGTCGACCGGGCCGTGGCCGCGGGCGCGAAGATCCTGGGCATCAACGCCCGCAACCTGAAGACCCTCGAGGTCGACATGGGCGTCTACGGCAAGCTCGCCCCGGGCCTGCCGGACAACGTGGTCAAGGTCGCCGAGTCCGGCGTCAAGGGCGTTGAGGACCTTCGCGCCTACGCCGATCAGGGCGCCGACTGCGTGCTGGTGGGCGAGGGTCTGGTCACCGCCGGCGACCCGGGCGACGCCTGCCGCCGCCTCGTCGCGGCGGGCGCGCACCCCACCTCCCGCGGCTAGTTTTCCGGCCCCGGTGCCAACGCCGCGGTGTGTCATGGGCCATGATGTAGTCCGTGAGTGACTTCGATTTCAAGAACCATGACTCCGCGGGAGACCGGTTGCCCACCGTGGGCGACGTCATCGCGGAGACCACCGCACACGAACCCGATGAGCTCGGCCATTGGGGCGAATGGGGCGGGAAGTACATCCCCGAGGCGCTGATGGCGGTCATCGGCGAGGTCACGGACGGCTACGCCAAGGCCCGCGTGGACGACGGTTTCCGCGCGGAGCTGGATCGCCTGCAGCGCGATTACACCGGCCGCCCCTCGCCGCTGTATCCCGCCGAGAAGTTCGGCGAGATGATCGGCGCCAAGGTGTGGCTGAAGCGCGAGGACCTGAACCACACGGGCAGCCACAAGATCAACAACGTCCTGGGCCAGGTGCTGCTGGCCAAGACGATGGGCAAGACCAAGATCATCGCGGAGACCGGCGCCGGCCAGCACGGCGTGGCCACCGCCACCGCCTGTGCGCTGCTCGGCATGGAGTGCCGCGTGTACATGGGCGCGGTCGACGCCGAGCGCCAGGCGCTGAACATCGCCCGGATGCGCCTGTTGGGCGCGGACGTCATCGAGGTGCAGATCGGTTCGCGCACCCTGAAGGACGCCATCAACGAGGCGATGCGCTACTGGGTCGCCAACGCGCACGACACCTTCTACTGCTTCGGCACGGCCGCCGGCCCGGCGCCGTTCCCGGCGATGGTCCGCGATTTCCAGCGCGTCATCGGCGCGGAGGCGCGGCAGCAGATCCTCGCTGCCACTGGTGAGCTTCCCGACGCCGTGATGGCCTGCGTCGGCGGCGGTTCCAACGCGATCGGCCTGTTCCACCACTTCATCGGCGATGAGTCGGTGCGGCTCATCGGCGCGGAGGCCGGCGGCGACGGCGTCGACACCGGCCGACACGCGGCGCCCATTTCGGCGGACACCCGCCCGGGCGTGTTCCAGGGCTCCTACGCGGACCTGATGCAGAACGAGGACGGCCAGATCATCGAGTCTCACTCGATTTCCGCGGGCCTCGACTACCCGGGCGTCGGCCCGGAGCACTCGAAGCTCGCGTCCGTCGGCCGCGCCACCTACCTGCCGGTCACCGACACCGAGGCGATGGACGCCTTCCGCGACCTCTCCCGCACCGAGGGCATCATCCCCGCCATCGAGTCCGCCCACGCCGTCGCGGGGGCGCGCAAGGTCGCCAAGGAGCTCGCCGACGAACTGGGCCGCGAACCGGTCATCATCATCAACATCTCGGGCCGCGGCGACAAGGACGTCGACACCGCCGCCCGGTGGTTCGACCTGCACCCGGACACCATCTCGAAGCCCGCGGAGACCACCGGCCCGGAGACGGCCGAGGAGTCGCTGCCGGGCACCGGCACCAACATCGCCGACGGCACCACCAACGAGGAGGAGGGCAAGTGAGCCTCGCAGACGTTTTCGCCAAGGTCCGGGCGGAGGACCGCTCGGCGTTCATCGCCTACTTCCCGGCCGGGTACCCGACCGTCGACGATTCCATCGACCGCATCAACGCCATCGTCGAGGCGG
>DUOR01000400.1 GCA_012838715.1 Actinomycetales bacterium | reverse complement strand
GTCGTCGGCGAGCTCGGCGGCCGACGCATCGCCCCCACGGACGGCGGCGACGCCGGCGACGGCGGAAGAAGCGCGGGTCATGGCCCCGCAGTCTAGCGGTGGCCCCCGCCCCCACCGGCGCGCCCCGCCCCCGCCCCGCCAGCGATGGCGCACCCCCGACGGGGGCACTTAGGCTGGGTGCATGACCACCGTGACCTACTTGGGCCCCGCCGGCACCTTCACCGAGGCGGCCCTCATCGCCATGGCCGACCGTGGCGAAATCGACCCCGCCGGCCCCGACGCCGTCACCGCGGAACCCGTCGACAGCCCCCGCGCCGCCCTCGCCGCCGTCCGCCGCGGCGACGCCGACTTCGCTTGCGTCGCAATTGAAAACAGCGTCGACGGCCCGGTCACCCCGACCTACGACGCACTCACCGCCGGACCGGAGCTGCAGATCTACCGCGAAGTCGAAATCGGCGTGGAGTTCTCCATCCTGGTCCGCCCCGGCACCGACCCCGCCGACGTGCGCAGCTTCACCACCCACCCGGTGGCCTACCCGCAGGTCCGCGAATGGGTCGACGCCAACCTCCCCGGCGTCGAGGTCCACCACGCCACCTCCAACGCCGCCGCCGCGCACCTCGTCGCCGACGGCGTCCACGACGCCTGCGCCGCACCCGCCCGCGCCGGCGAACTCCTGCGGCTGGAGGCCATCGCCGAAGGCGTCGCCGACGTCCGCGGCGCCCGCACCCGCTTCGTGCTCGTCGGCCGCCCCGGCACGCCCACCCCGCGCACCGGCACCGACCGCACCAGCGTCTCCTTCACCCTGGACAACACCCCGGGCACCCTCATGCAGGCCATGAACGAGTTCGCGGTGCGCGACATCAACCTTTCGCGCATCGAATCGCGACCCACCCGCACCACGCTGGGGACCTACCGCTTCCACATCGACGTCGCCGGGCACATCGACGACTCGGTCGTCGGCTCCGCGCTGGCCGCCCTGTACCGCCGCGCCGAGAACCTCCGCTTCCTCGGCTCCTGGCCCGCCGCCCACGGCACGGCCATCCTCGAGGACGGACCGCCCGACGTCGCCGCCGCATTGGGCTGGGTGGAGAAACTCAAACAGGGCGAAAGGGACTGAAACCACATGACTGACCAGGACACCGGCGGCACGGGCCGCGAGGACATGGGCACCGGGGGCGTGCGTGCCGACGACGCCCGCGGCAACCCCGCGGAGGACGGCCCCTCGCTGTCCGGCACCGCCGAACGCAAGATGGCGGACCGCACGATGGGCGCCCTGGACGGCAACTTCGCCGCTGGCGAGGACCACTCCCTGGAGGAGGGCGTCGGCCACGCGCAGCGCGGCATGGATCGGCTGATCCTCATCCGCCACGGCGAAACCCACGCGAACATCGCCCGCATCCTGGACACGCTGCTGCCGGGTGCGCCGCTGACCGACCACGGCGTCATCCAGGCCCGCCGCCTTGGCCGAGTGCTGCTGCCCTCGCGCGACCGGCTGTCCGAGATCGTCACCTCGCACGCCCTGCGCGCCCGCCAGACCGGCGCCGGCGCCGTCGCCGGGCTGCACCTCCTCGCCGGCCCCGGCGTGCGCCTGCGCCACGAGGAGGGCCTGCACGAAATCCAGGCCGGCGAAGTGGAGGGCCGCAGCGACTACGACGCCCACCGCCAGTTCATGGAGATCTTCCACGGGTGGGTGCACGGCAAGTCCGGCGCCGCGATGGGCGGCGGCGAATCCGCCGACGACCTCCTCGGCCGCTACCTGCCGGTCCTGCGCTCGCTCGTCGCCGAGCAGCGGGTGCCGGGCGAGGGCGAGGGCGCGGGCGTCGCGAACGGCGTCG
>DUOR01000399.1 GCA_012838715.1 Actinomycetales bacterium | reverse complement strand
GCATGGGCGAGCTCCACCTCGACGTCCTGGTCGACCGCATGAAGCGCGAGTTCAAGGTCGAGGCCAACGTCGGCGCCCCGCAGGTCGCGTACCGCGAGACCATCCGCAAGCCGGTCGAGAAGTACGAGTACACCCACAAGAAGCAGACCGGTGGTTCCGGCCAGTTCGCGAAGGTCATCATCGCGCTCGAGCCGTACACCCCGACCGAGGAAGAGGTGGAGGAAGGCGGCAACCCGGCCTACACCTTCGCCAACGAGGTCACCGGTGGCCGCGTCCCGAAGGAGTACATCCCCTCGGTCGACGCCGGTATCCAGGACGCCATGCAGTACGGCACCGTCGCCGGCTACCCGCTGGTGAACATCAAGGCCACCCTGCTGGACGGCCAGTACCACGACGTCGACTCCTCCGAGATGGCGTTCAAGATCGCCGGCTCCATGGCCCTCAAGGAGGCCGTGCAGAAGGCGAAGCCGGTCCTGCTCGAGCCGATGATGGCCGTCGAGGTCACCACGCCCGAGGAGTACATGGGCGAGGTCATCGGCGACATCAACTCCCGCCGTGGCCAGGTCAGCTCCATGGAGGACCGCACCGGCGTGAAGGTCGTCAAGTCCCTCGTGCCGCTGTCCGAGATGTTCGGCTACGTCGGCGACCTGCGTTCCAAGACCCAGGGCCGCGCGAACTACTCGATGATTTTCGACTCCTACGCCGAGGTCCCCTCGTCCGTGGCCCAGGAGATCATCGCCGACCGCACCGGCGCCTAAGGCACCGGTACCCCGCGGAGCCGGCGTCGGAAAGCGATTGACTTCGCCCCGACGCCGCCCCCGCACCCGGCCACCCGGCCGGGACGGGCGGGTTAACCCGCTCACACCGGTGGGGGACTCCCCGCCGAAAACAATTGGGGCGAATCGGTTCCCGCCGGTTGCACCCAGTGGGCCCGGACCGGCCGCGGACGAATCCGCGAAAAGGTCCGGAACCTGCAATAATCCCGCATCCCGCAGCCCGGACAAGTGCCCCGGGCGGGGGATTCGGGTAGCGGCCCGCACTTCGCATCTGCCGCCGGCCCCGCCGAAAACGGGGCGCGGACGGTGCGCGGCGCAGGCCGTTACCCCGCAAGCAATGCGGGGGAGCCTGGTTTGATATGGCCGCGGCCCACCCCCTAGTATTGTGTAACTGGCACAGTGAAAATGCACTGTCCGCGCCTATTTGCGCGCCATAACCCCTCTTCCCGGACTCCCGGGCATTGGTACGGCGTCGGGTGCGGGCGACCACAAACCTGTGGCTGCGAAAGTCGTGGCCACCTAGACGTCCAGGAGGACTAACAGTGGCGAAGGCGAAGTTCGAGCGTACGAAGCCGCACGTCAACATCGGCACCATCGGTCACGTTGACCATGGCAAGACCACCACCACGGCTGCCATCACCAAGGTGCTGGCCGACAAGTACCCGGACCTGAACGAGTCCTTCGCCTACGACGCCATCGACAAGGCGCCGGAGGAGAAGGAGCGCGGCATCACCATCAACGTCTCGCACGTTGAGTACGAGACGGAGAAGCGCCACTACGCGCACGTCGATGCCCCGGGTCACGCCGACTACATCAAGAACATGATCACCGGCGCCGCCCAGATGGACGGTGCGATCCTGGTCGTGGCCGCCACCGACGGCCCGATGCCGCAGACCCGTGAGCACGTCCTCCTGGCCCGCCAGGTCGGCGTCCCCTACATCCTGGTCGCCCTGAACAAGTGCGACATGGTCGACGACGAGGAGATCATCGAGCTCGTCGAGATGGAGGTCCGCGAGCTCCTCGCCGAGCAGGACTACGACGAAGAGGCCCCGATCGTCCACATCTCCGCCCTCGGTGCGCTGAACGGCGAGGAGAAGTGGGTCGAGTCCGTGGCCGAGCTCATGGCCGCCGTCGACGAGAACATCCCGGACCCGGTCCGCGAGACCGACAAGCCGTTCCTGATGCCGGTCGAGGACATCTTCACCATCACCGGCCGTGGCACCGTCGCCACCGGTCGCGTCGAGCGTGGCCAGCTGAACGTCAACGACGAGGTCGAGATCCTGGGCATCAAGGAGAAGTCCCAGACCACGACCGTCACGGGCATCGAGATGTTCCGCAAGCTGCTGGACTCCGCCGAGGCCGGCGACAACTGCGGTCTGCTGCTGCGTGGCCTGAAGCGCGAGGACATCGAGCGCGGCCAGATCATCGCGAAGCCGGGCGCCTACACCCCGCACACCGAGTTCGAGGGCTCCGTCTACATCCTGTCCAAGGATGAGGGCGGCCGCCACACCCCGTTCTTCGACAACTACCGCCCGCAGTTCTACTTCCGCACCACCGACGTCACCGGCGTCGTGAAGCTGCCGGAGGGCACCGAGATGGTCATGCCGGGCGACAACGTCG
>DUOR01000398.1 GCA_012838715.1 Actinomycetales bacterium | reverse complement strand
GAGGGTCGGACGGGGTGGGGGCCCCGCCGACCCTCGCTTCATGTTTCAGGGCCACAGTCGCACCCCGGCTTCGGACATCTCCCGCCGGTTGGCCTGATAATCGGCCCACCACGTGCCGGCCCATCCCGGGGATTTCCTGGCCGCGGGCGAGTCATTGAACTTCGGCGCCTTCCCCGGCATCGCATGGCCGGCGCGGCCAGTGTCCCTCGGGTGGGTCGCGCGGCCGCTGGCGTCTCCGCGGCCCTCGTCGTCATTCTCACGGTGATGTTCGGAGCAGCGCAACGTCAGGTTGCCGATGTCGGTCGTCCCGCCCTGCAACCACGGGTCGATGTGGTGGGCTTCGCAGTCGTGGGCGGGCTTCTCGCATCCCGGGTAGCTGCACACCGTCTCCCCCGCCAAAAGTGCGACCCGCTGGAAAAGGTCCGCCACCCGGCGGGTCCGACCGAGGTCGAGCGGCCTGCCGGTGATGTCCTCGAGGAGCGCGAGCCACCCGTACCGATGAGCGCCCAAGCCGATGAGCTCCGGAAGCGTCAGATCAATCCCGGTGTTCGTCGGGAACCGGCGCCACCCGCCACCCCGGCCATCGTCCTGTTCCGTGACACCACCGCGTTCCGTGTCAACGCCCTGTCTCGTGCCGTCGCCGTCTTCCGTGCCATCGGACGGCGCGCCCCCGGTGCGCCCCGGGTGCTCCGGCGGCCCTGCTCCCGCCGCTTCCCGACCGTCACCGCGCGGCTCCGCCATCCGCCGCAGCTCATCGTCGAAGTCCTTGGCGCGTATCGCCACGACGATGGATGCGACACCAGGCATCGGCCGCGCCAATGGTCTTGCTTCGCCGCTGAACAAGTCCCGTACGTACGGGCACCGTTCGGGGTCCCACCATGGCGAGTCCGAACCGATCCACCTGAGGAGCCCCGTCCCGTCGTCGCGTTCCTTCAACCGGTTCCTGCGCGATTTCCCTCCCGGGGGCTGCGCCCCGCGCCCATCGGCGGCACCCCCGGTATTGGCACCGCCCCCTCCGGCCGAGGTTCCTCCACCCCCGGCCCCGACGTTTCCGGCCAAACCGTTCATCAGTATGTGGTGCAGCGCATGCACGCGGCGCTGGGGTGCCGTGCGCGGGTCGGTGACGCCCTCGGGAAGTTCGATGAATGACCCGGGTGCGGCGTTGTAGTGCATCAGCGCGTGGAACACGGCGGCGGTGGGCGCCGGCAGCTTCCCCTCGATGCGGCACAGGCCGTTCAGGTCCGGGCGGTGGACGGTGACGTAAGCCTGCGACACCGCCGAACGTTCGGGGTTCTTCCGCTTCCGAAGGTGCGGCTCGGCCGAGGAAATGCACATCGACCGGAAGAGATTCGCCGGCGTCCGGTCGAGCTTCCCCGCGATCGTTTCCGCGGCGTCCTCCATCATCCCGGCCTTCTGCCCGTCGAAGCCAGCGAGGATCGACCTCAGTTCACGCGCCCGCGCGATGGGGAAATGCCCGCGCGCAGCGGCGTCGCCCATCACCGCCGCGATGTCCTCGCGCCTGTCCTGCAGCCCATCGCGCGCGGAGATTTCCTCATCGTCCGCGTCGTCGGGCGGGTCGGGGTCGGGTTCCGGGTGCAGCGTGTCGCGCAGCGTCAACAGGTGCTTCGACTCCGCATTGGTGAGGTTCAGCAGCCGCAGCAGGTACGTGCGCGGCGTGGCCCGCCCTCCGGCGCGCCGGTGCAGCTCGTTGACAATCGTGGCGTGCGCGAACCTCCCGAGGACCGTATCCGCCGCCCGAAGCGTCCTCGCCAACCGTTCAATCGCCTGCTCCACGAGGTCTACCCCGTCATCGTCGGCGGCCCCCGCCTCCGCGACGGGAAGCTCAAGCAGCTTTCCGACGGCATGTTCGACGTCCCGCACGAGCTCGACCATGTCCTGGCCAAGCGTTTGCGGCGGGCGACCCCACTCTTCCTCGGATATCGGCCAACCGTTGGCCCGCGCCCGCCAGGGGACGCCCGGAGCGTGGTCATGGTCGTCGGCTTCGGACCGGCAGTCGTGGTCGTAGTTGTCGTGGTCGAGGTTGTCGTGGTCGAGGTTGTCGTGGTCGTGGCCGTTGTGGTGGTCGCATCCCGTGAAGTCCATGGCCCGCTCCCCTGCATCCCGAGGATCCGGTTCGCGCCTCCACACCTCGACGGCCCGCCCCGAATCGCTCACATGTTCGTTTACCGAAGATTATGCCCAGCACTTACATGCCCGCCACCCGAACACCCATTCCCCACCATTTTCCCACGTCGCCCCGGTGTCCCCGTCGTTGAAGAACTTCACGCCGGAAAAAACCGCCGAACCTCCTCCGTCGGCAAGCAACCGCGATGCAACCGGCCGATCCGGCACCGCCCCACCCCCGCGGCGGGGGCACGATCCGCGGGGTCATGGCCAAAATGCCTGGTTACGCCCAGGATTGGGGAAGGCCGCCGGCGCGCGCTCCGAATCCACGTGAATCGCCGCGCGCGGCACCGGCTCGCTCATCCGGCCCGCCCATTCCGGCGCGCCCCTCCACAATCCGCCACCCCGAAAGGACCGTTCATGCAGCCGACTTCCGACCATCCGTACTCGATGGCCAAGCGTGCGGGTGACTTCATTTTCGTGTCCGGGGCGCTGTCCGTGGACGAGGATTACCGGCCCGTGCCGGGCCGCAGGGAGGCGCTGGCGGCGGCGCTGGAGCGCATGACCGAGCGCCTGGCGACGGCCGGCGGCGAGCTGCGCCACCTGGTGAAGCTGACCTACTTCGTCACCGACATCACCCTGCGCGAGGAAGCGAACGAGCAGTTCAGCGAGCATTTCGCGGAGGCCCGCCCGGCGCGGACGTTCCTCGAGGCGTCGAATCTGCCGTATGGGGCGACGGTGGAAATCGACGCCATCGCCTACGTCGGAGACTGACCGCGCGCCCCTATTTCACCCCGCCGAAACGGCGGTCGCGCTTGGCGTACTCGACGACGGCGGCACGCAGGTCCTCGCGCGTGAAGTCGGGGAACAGGCGGTCCTGGAACACGAGCTCGGCGTACGCCGACTGCCACGGCAGGAAGTTCGACGTGCGCTGTTCGCCGGAGGGGCGGAGGAAAAGGTCGACGTCCGGCATGTCTGGTTCGTCGAGGTAGCCGGCGAACGTCTTTTCGTCGATGTCGTCGGGGCGCAGTTCCCCGGCGGCGGCGCGGCGGGCGATTTCGCGCGCGGCATCGACGATTTCGCCGCGGCCGCCGTAGTTGACGCACATGTAGAGCGTCATGTTGGTGTTGCCGTTCGTTTGCTCTTCGGCCCGCTCGAGTTCACGGATGACGGAGCGCCACAGGCGGGGGCGGCGGCCGGCCCACCGGACGCGGACGCCCTTGGCGTCGAGTTCGTCGCGGCGGCGGCGCAGGACGTCGCGGTTGAATCCCATGAGGAACCGCACTTCATCCGTTGAGCGGCGCCAGTTCTCGGTGGAGAACGCGTAGGCCGACAGGTGCGGCACGCCCATCTCGAGGCAGGCGTCGACGCAGTCCATGAGGACGGCTTCGCCGCGCTTGTGGCCTTCGGTGCGCTTCATGCCGCGTTCCTGCGCCCATCGCCCGTTTCCGTCCATGACCAGGGCGATGTGGTCGGGCAGGAATTCTTCGGGCACGGGGGAATCGTGCGGGATGGGGTTCGGCGTCGGAGTCACTCCCCCATCATGCCCCACGCGTCACGCCGTCCCCACCACCCGTGGGTTGTTTTCCACCGCCGTTGCTTCTCCACCGTGGGGTGTTTTCCACCGCCACGCGCTTTCCGACGCCCCGTCCCCCCGCGCAGGCGCCAACTTCACCGCCACGCGCTTTCCGACGCCGCTCTCACCCGCCGCCCGTCCCCCATCTGGCGTCGACGAGGTGCAGTGCGGAGATTTTGCGCCCGAGGTGCCATTGCAGGTGGGCGGTGGCGAGGCCGCGGGCTTGGGCGCCGAGGGCGCGGAGTTCGCGTCGGTCGGTGACGGCGTCGACGGCGTCCCAGCGGTCGTGGGCCAGCCACCACATGAGGCGCAGTACCTCGGTGGGTGGCGTCGCGGCGCCGGGCGGCCGGCATTCGACGCAGACGGCGCCGCCGGTCGCGGGGTGGAATGCCTTGTGTGGGCCGGGTTTCCCGCATTGGGCGCAGTCGAAGAGGCTGGGTGCCCAGCCGGCTTCGCCCATCGCCTTGAGCAGGTAGGCGGTGAGCAGGAGCCCGGGCGGCCGCCGGTCGTCGTCGGATTCGGCGAGCTTTTCCAGCGTGCCGACGGTCAGGTCCCACAACCCGGGCGCCGGTTCGCCTTCTTCCCCGGCGAGGCGTTCGGCGGTTTCCAAAACGCCGCAGGCGCAGGTGTAGCGGGCGTAGTCGTCGACGATGGGCGCCGCCCATGTGCGAATCGCGTCGGCCCCGGTGATGGTGCCCAGATTCCCGCGCCCCGGGTAAATCTGCGCGTCGATGTCGACGAAGGGCGCGAGCCGCGACCCGAACCGGGACTTCGCCCGGCGCACGCCTTTGGCCACGGCGCGGACCAGACCGTGGCCGCGGGTGAACAGCACGATGATGCGGTCGGCTTCACCCAGGTCGTGGCGCCGGACGACGATGGCGCGATCCCTGTAATTCTCCGTCATGTTGCGTGCGGCGCCCGTGGGCCGCGTCCCCTAGAAGCCGAGTCGGCCAAGCTGCTTGGGGTCGGATTGCCAGTCCTTGAGCACCTTGATGCGCAGGTCGAGGAAGACGTTCTCGCCGAGCAGCTCGATGAGGGACTTGCGCGCCTTCTGGACCGTGGTCCGCATGCGGCGGCCGTCGCGGCCGGTGAGGATCTGCTTCTGGCCGGGGCGTTCGACGTAGATGACGGCGTGGACGTCGGTGACGCCCTCGCGGTCGGGGTTGGGCAGGACTTCGTCGATTTGGACGGCGACGGAGTGCGGCAGTTCGTCGCGGAGCCCGCCGAGCGCCGCCTCGCGGATGAGTTCCGCCATGCGGGTGTTGCGGTCCTCGTCCGTGACGTGGCCGGTCGGGTAGTACTTCGGGCCTTCGGGCAGCAGCGTCTTCATCACGTCGACGAGCGTGTCCAGGTTCTCCCCCGATTCGGCCGACACCGGCACGAGTTCGCAGTCGGGCCCGAGCAGTTCGTGGAGTTCGATGAGGCGTTCGGCGATGGTGTCGCGCGCCGCCTTGTCGGTCTTCGTCACGATGCCCAGCAGCGGCGTGTTCGGCACCGCCGCGCGTACGGCGTCGAGGATCCACCGGTCGCCGGGGCCGATCTTTTCGTCGGCCGGCACCGCCAGCGCAATCAGGTCGACGTCGGCGTAGGCCTCGGCGACCATGTCGTTGAGCCGCTCGCCGATGAGTTTGCGGGGCTTGTGCAGGCCGGGGGTGTCCACGACGATGATCTGCGCGTCGTCGCGGTGCACGACGCCGCGGACGGCGTGGCGCGTGGTTTCCGGCTGGTCGGCGGTGATGGCGATTTTCTCGCCGACGAGCGCGTTCGTCAGCGTCGACTTGCCCGTGTTGGGCCGGCCGACGATGGACACGAACCCGGAGCGGTGCCCGTCCGGGGTGGCGTAGTCGTCGGCGTCGCCGCCGATGCCGGCGGAGCTCAGCATGTCGTCAAGGTTGCCCATTTATTTCTCCTCGTCGGGATTGCCGCCGCCGTGGTGGCCGGGGTGATTGTCGGTGCCGGGG
>DUOR01000397.1 GCA_012838715.1 Actinomycetales bacterium | reverse complement strand
GCCGGCGTAGGCCAGGGCCACGTCGCCGATGACGGGGACGCCCGCGTCGGCGGCGGCCACCAGCAGCGGCGTGTCCGGGCGCCAGCCCGGGGAGGTGACCACGGCGGCTGCGTCGGGAAGCAACCCCGTGGCGGCCTCGGTGGTGCACCACCGCACGTCGCGGGCGTCGGCGAGGTTGCGGCCCCGCTCGGCGGAATCGTCGGCGAGGTGGATTTCCGGGCAGCCCAGGTCGAGGAGCATCTTCACGGCGCCCTCGCCGGACACGCCCGCGCCCGCCACGATCACGGCGCCGGAACGGATGACGGAAATGAGGTCGTTGGCGGTGGCGGTCATCGCAGGACCCCCGACTGGTACAGCCAATCCGAGTAGAAGATGAACGCGCCGATCATGTTGAAGATGGCGGCCAGCAGCCAGAAGCGGACCACCACGGTGGTTTCGGCCCAGCCCTTGGCCTCGAAGTGGTGGTGGATGGGCGCCATGCGGAAGGGGCGCTTGCCGGTCGTCTGGAACGCGGCGATCTGGATGGCCACCGAGGCGACCTCCATGACGAAGATGAAGCCGACGATGACCATCAGCAGCTCGGTCTTGGTCACGAAGGACAGGCCGGCGATGAGGCCGCCGAGGGCCAGCGAGCCGGTGTCGCCCATGAAGATCTTGGCGGGCGCGGCGTTCCACCACAGGAAGCCGAGGCAGGCGCCGAGGCCGGAAATGGCCAGGATGCCCACGTCCAGCGGGTCGCGGACGTCGTAGCAGCCGGCGCCGATGGCGACGTCGCAGGAGTTGCGGAACTGCCAGAAGGTGACCAGGCCGTAGGTGCCCAGCAGCAGGGCGACGGTGCCCGCCGCCAGCCCGTCGAGGCCGTCGGTGATGTTCACGGCGTTCGTCCAGGCCGCGATGACCAGGTACACGAACACCAGGAAGACGATGATGCCGATCCAGATGGGCCCCGGCGCCAGGTTCCACGTCGCGATGTCGCGGGTGAACGACAGGTTCGTCGAGCCGGGCGTGATGCCGGCGGCGTTGGGGAACTGCAGCAGCAGCACGCCGAAGATGAGGGCGGCGACCAGCTGGCCCACCAGCTTGGCGGTCTTGTTCAGGCCCAGGTTGCGGGCTTTGTACAGCTTGATGAAGTCATCGGCGAAACCGAGGCCGCCCATCGCCAGCGTGAGGAACAGCACCAGCAGGCCGGACGCCGAGGGGCCGGCGCCGGTCTGGAAGAACCCGATGAGGTGGGAGCCGAAGTAACCGGCGAGGATGCCCGCGATGATGGCGATGCCGCCCATGGTGGGCGTGCCGCGCTTGCGCAGGTGGCTCTTCGGCCCGTCCTCGCGGATCTCCTGCCCCAAACCCTCGGCGGAGAACCTGCGGATCAGCATGGGGGTGAGGAACACCGCCACGATGAACGAGATTGCGCCACCGTAGATGAGCTGAGTCAATTACCTCGCCTCTCCATTGTTCTTCCCGAGATGGTCCTCGAGCGCTTCGACGACGCGCCACAGCCCGTCGGCGTAGGACGCCTTGACCAGGACCACGTCGCCGGGCCGCACCCCTTCCGCCACCGCGTCGGCGGCGGCCGCGGGGTTCGGCGCCCGCAAGGTATTTAACCCCACGCGGGTCGCCTCTTCCGCGAGGGCGCGCACGTTGTCCCCCTCGCCCACCGCGATGAGCTTTCCGACGCCGTGCTTCACCAGCACGTGCGCGAGGTCGGCGTGCTCGGTGTCGGCTCCGTCACCCAGCTCCCCCATCTGGCCGAGGACGGCCCAGGAGGTGGCGCCGTCCCGGGCGGCCGTGGTGCGTGCGAGGGCGTCGACGCCGGCGCGCATGGAATCCGGGTTGGCGTTGTAGGAGTCGTTGATGACGGTAACGCCGTCGCCGAGGACGGAGACCTCCATCCGGCGGGCGGATGCGGCGACGTGATCGTTGAGGGCGCCGGCGACGGCGGCGGGGTCCAGGCCCGCCTCCACCGCCACGGCCGCCGCGGCCAGTGCGTTGGGCACCTGGTGGGCGCCGTGGACGCGCAGGCGGACGGGGTACTCCCCGCCGTCGGGCGTGTGGAGGGTGAAGGAGGCGCGGGCGACGTCGTCGAGTTCGACGGCGGTGGCGCGGTAGTCGGCGCCCGGGTTCAGGCCGAAGGTGACGACCTTCGCGCGGGTGCGCGGCGCCATGCCCGCGACCAGCGGGTCGTCGGCGTTGAGGACGGCGACGCCGCCGTCGGCCGCGTCGGGGAGCGCCTCGATGAGCTCGCCCTTCGCCTGCGCGATGACCTCGCGCGAACCGAACTCGCCGATGTGGGCGGTGCCGACGTTGAGGACGGCGCCGATGCGCGGCGGGGCGATCCGGGCGAGGTGGGCTACGTGGCCGACGCCGCGGGCACTCAGCTCGGCGACCAGGTAGCGGGTGTCCCGGGTGCAGCGCAGGACGGTGTACGGGTGGCCGATCTCGTTGTTGAAGGACCCCTTCGGGGCGACGGTCTCCCCCGCGGTGCGCAGGATGGTGGCCATCATGTCCTTGGTGGACGTCTTGCCGGCGGAGCCGGTCACTCCGACCACGGTGAGGCCGCCCTCGGCGAGTTCGTCCACGTTGCGTCGGGCCAGGCGGCCCACGGCCTCGAGGACCGCCGCGCCGGACCCGTCGGGATCGTGCGCGAAGGCGTCGGAGTTGGAGGTCTGGGCGCCCAGCGGCTCCACCACGACGGCGGGCGCGCCGACCGGGCGGGCCGCGATGACGAGCGCCGCGCCGTC
>DUOR01000396.1 GCA_012838715.1 Actinomycetales bacterium | reverse complement strand
TTCGTCGGCGTCCGGGTTACCGGGCCGGGGTGGTCGGGTGGTTCGAGCCCGGCTGCTTGGCGGCGTCGTCGTCGCCGTCCGCGATGGTCTCGTTGATTTCGGCGGGCGACTCGCCGGCCGAGGTCTCGTCCTCGAACAGCGGGCGCAGGCCGCGGGCGGACTCGATTTCGTCGTTGGACTTGCCGGCGGCGACCATCGGCCACACCTGGGCGTCCTCGCCGACGATGAAGTCGATGACGACCGGGCGGTCGTTGATTTCACGGGCCTTCTGGATGGCCGGGATGACTTCCTCTTCCTTGGTGACGCGCAGGGCGACGCAGCCCAGGCCCTCGGAGAGGCGGACGAAGTCCGGCACGTAGGAGTCGTCGACGGGGCGCAGCTTGGTGTTGGAGTAGCGCTCCTCGTAGAACAGGGTCTGCCACTGGCGGACCATGCCCAGGTTGCCGTTGTTGATGAGGGCGACCTTGATGGGGAAGTTCTCGATGGCGGAGGTGGTGAGCTCCTGGTTGGTCATCTGGAAGCAGCCGTCGCCGTCGATGGCCCAGACTTCCTTCTCCGGCGCGGCCGCCTTGGCGCCCATGGCCGCCGGGACGGCGTAGCCCATTGTGCCGAGGCCACCGGAGTTCAGCCAGGTGCGCGGGTTCTCGTACTGGATGAACTGCGCGGCCCACATCTGGTGCTGGCCGACGCCGGCGCAGTAGATGGCTTCCGGGCCGACGATGTCGGACAGGGTCTTCAGCACGAACTGCGGCGACAGGGAGCCGTCGGACTGCTCGTCCCAGCCGAGGGGGAAGTCGGCGCGGAGGCCGTTGAGCTCGTCCTTCCACTTCTTGATGGACGGCGCCGGCAGGCCCAGGTCGTTGTAGGACTGGTGCAGCGCGGAGAGGACCTCGCGGGCGTCGCCGACGATGGGCACGTGGGCCTCGCGGATCTTGCCGATCTCGGCGGGGTCGATGTCGGCGTGGATGACCTTCGCCAGCGGGGCGAAGGTGGACAGCTGGCCGGTGACGCGGTCGTCGAAGCGGGCGCCGATGGTGATGAGCAGGTCGGACTTCTGCAGGGCGGCGACGGCCGAGACCTTGCCGTGCATGCCCGGCATGCCCATGTGCAGCTCGTGGGCGTCGGGGAACGCGCCGCGGGCCATCAGGGTGGTGACGACCGGGACGCCGGTGAGCTCCGCGAAGGCGATGAGCTCGGCCGAGGCGTCGGCCTTGATGACGCCGCCGCCGACGTAGAGGACGGGGCGCTCGGCGGCGGAGATCATCCGCACGGCCTCTTCGATCTGGCGGGAGTGCGGGGTGGTGACGGGGCGGTAGCCCGGCAGGTCGATTTCCGGCGGCCACACGAAGTCGATCTCCGTGTTCTGCAGGTCCTTGGGCACGTCGACGAGGACGGCGCCCGGGCGGCCGGTGGCGGCCAGGTGGAACGCCTCGGCGATGGCCTTGGGGATGTCGTTGGCGTCGGTGACCATGAAGTTGTGCTTGGTCACGGGCATGGTGACGCCGCGGATGTCGGCTTCCTGGAAGGCGTCGGAACCCAGCAGGGGCATGCCGACCTGGCCGGTGATGGCGACGATCGGCACGGAGTCCATCTGCGCGTCGGCAAGCGGGGTGACCAGGTTCGTGGCGCCCGGGCCGGAGGTGGCGATGCACACGCCGACCTTGCCGGAGACCTGGGCGTAGCCGGTGGCGGCGTGGCCCGCGCCCTGCTCGTGGCGGACCAGCACGTGGCGGATCTTCTCCGAGTCGTAGAGCGGGTCGTACAGGGGCAGGATGGCGCCGCCCGGAATGCCGAATACCACGTCGGCGCCGAGCTCCTCGAGGGAGCGGACGATGGCCTTCGCGCCGGAGATGCGCTCGGGCGCGGTCCGGCGGTTCTGGGCCGCGACCGTCGCGGGCGTGGGGTTCTGTGGGGCGGCGTTCATGTCGATGCGCTCCTGGGGTTGATGGGGGTCTCGTCTCGCCGCCAACCTTAACGTCCACATAGTGGACAGTCAATCCCACATAGTTGGACGCCAGGGGGTTCGGGCACCCACGATCGTGACGCTCCCCACACCGGGACTTCCCCTATTCTTCCCCTTCGGTTCAGCCTTCTCTCAGCCGCCCTCCTTACCGTGGCGCGCATGGACTTCCTTCTCTATTTATTGCAGCGGATGTGGGCGTGGCTCGCATCGAACGGGTTGACCATCATCGCGCTGCTCATCCTCATCGTCCTCATCCCGAGGATCCGCCGCTTCATCATCGCGGTGGCGACGGCGAACCTCGTCGACGGCGAGGAAGAGTCGAAGGGGCGGCGCGCGCTGATCGGGGCGGTCGTCTACATAGCGGAGATCATCGCCTACTTCGTGGTGATCATCGCGCTGCTCAACAGCTTCGGCGTCTCGCTGACGGCGGCGGCCATCCCGGCGACGGTCATTTCGGCCGCGGTCGGTTTCGGCGCGCAGGGCCTCATCGGCGATTTCCTGGGCGGCGTGTTCATCATCGCGGAGAAGCAGTACGGCATCGGCGACTGGGTCGAGTTCCACACGCCGTCGGGCACGGTGCAGGGCGACGTCGTCAGCGTGACTTTGCGTGCGACGACGATCCGCACGCTCAACGGCGAGGAAGTGGTCATCCCGAACTCCGAGGCGCGCATGTGCGTGAACTACTCCTCGCGGTGGTCGCGCGCGGTCATCGAGGTGCCGGTGCCCATGACGGCCGGCGGTTCGGTGCGGGATCTGGAGGAGCGCACCATGGCGGCGGCGCGCCGGGGCGTCGCCGCCGACGGCGTCCGCGAGCACGTCCTGTCGGACATCCGCATCCAGTCGTCGACGAAGCTGAACCCGCCGTCGGCCATCGGTCAGCCGTGGACGGTGTCCATGCGCCTGCTGGTCGACTGCGAGCCCGGCAACCAGTGGCTCGTCGAGCGCGCGGTGCGCTCCGAAATCATCGACACGTGGTGGGACGACTACGGTGAGCGTGCCTCCGAAGCGCCGCTCAAGGCCGCGGGCTTTCC
>DUOR01000395.1 GCA_012838715.1 Actinomycetales bacterium | reverse complement strand
GACGTGTGGGAAATGCCGAACGAGGGCTCGGGGTGGTGTGACTGCGGGGAAGACCACCCCGTCGACAAGCCCCCCGTCGGCGACGGCCGTGACGTAGCCGAAGTCGAGGTCGCCCGCGGACAGCAGCAGGTCGGGGCGGTTGCCGGGCCCGAAGTCGACGGCGCCCGGCACCGTCAGCGCGGGGCGTTCCTCGTCGGCGATGCCGAGGATCGTCGTCGGCCGCGGCCGCGGTGCATTCCGGTCACTGGTGCTCATCCCCACCGACGGTAGCCGGTAGCCGCTAGCCGGTAGCCGGTAGCCGGTAGCCCGTAGCCGCTAGCCGGCAGCCCGTAGCGGGTAGTGCCGGGAGGGAGGCGGGGGCCGCGGGTCACGTCGGCAAGCGAACCCGCGCGGTCCGCGCGAACCGCACGGCGGGGGAAAGGTGACGCCGGGCTGCGCGGGTAGACTCGGACGGCGTGAACCAGCCCGCCGTGAACCAGCCGCCCGCAGCCGTCAGTGCCACCGCGCACGCGAAGGTCAATCTGCACCTCGGCTGCGGCGACGTGCGCCCGGACGGTTTCCACGAGCTGGTGACCGTGTTCCAGTCGCTGTCGTTGCCCACCACGGTGACGTTGTCGGAGGTTCCCGACGGCGATGCCACCAGTCACGTCGCCGGGCTGACGGTGTCGGGCGAAACTGCGGCGCAGGTGCCGGTCGACGAGACCAATCTCGCGTGGCGCGCGGTCATCGCCGCCGTATCGGCCGCCGAGTCGAAGGTGCCGCGGGTGGCGCGCATCCACATCGACAAGTCGATTCCGGTGGCCGGCGGCATGGCGGGCGGTTCGGCGGACGCGGCGGCCGCGCTGGTCGCCGCGCGCGAATTCTTCGAACTGCCGCTTACCGACGACGAACTCGTCGACCTCGCCGCCGACCTCGGCTCCGACGTGCCTTTTTGTCTTCTCGGCGGCACTGCGCTGGGTACGGGCCGCGGCGAGGAGCTCGCCCCGGTGCTGGTCCGCGGCGAATACCATTGGGCGCTGGCGCTGGCCAAGGGCGGCCTGTCGACGCCCGAGGTGTTCCGCACCCTCGACCGCCTGCGGGAAGAACGCGACGTGCCGCGCGCCCCGGCTCCCGACGACCTCATGGCGGCACTGGTTTCGGGGTCGCCGGACGAGCTTGCGAAGCATCTGGTCAACGACCTGCAGCCCGCCGCCATTTCGCTGAAACCGGAGCTGCGCACGACCCTTCGGGCCGGGCTGGACGGCGGCGCGTTGGCGGGCATCGTTTCCGGCTCCGGGCCGACCACCGCGTTCCTGTGCCGCGACCGCGAGCATGCGCTGGACGTCGCGGCGCACCTGGCCACCACCGGGACCTGCGCCGCCACCCTGACCGCGCACGGACCCGCCACCGGGGCGCGGCTGAACTGACGCCGTGGCCGCGTGTGCCCGGGCGCCGTCCCCGTTTCACCCGACCCCGACCCCCAACTGACCCGCGAGGAGTTCGAACAGCCGCGATGGCCAACCTGATCAACCTGGAGAACGTCAGCAAGACCTTCGGTTTGAAGACCCTGCTTGATGGCGTGAGCCTCGGCGTGCAAACCGGTGACCGCATCGGCGTCGTCGGCTTGAACGGCGGCGGCAAGTCGACGTTGCTGAAGATTCTCGCCGGCGTCGAACCCGCCGATTCCGGCCGCGTGTCCCGCGCCAACGACATGGCGATGGCGCACGTGACCCAGGAGGCGGGCCTGGATCCGGAGTCCAGCATTTTCGATTGCGTGATCGCGCCGCTGGACGTCGAAGAGCACGAGTGGGCGGGAAACGCGGGCATTCGCGAGGTGCTCGACGGCCTGGGCCTCAATGACTTGGGGCTCGATACGAAGGTGGGGGAGCTGTCGGGCGGCGAGCGCCGACGGGTGAACCTGGCGGCCGCGCTGGTGCAGGACCTCGATCTGCTCATCCTCGACGAGCCGACGAATCACCTGGACATCGAGGGCGTCCAGTGGCTGGCCGATCACGTCATGCGCCGCCGCAGCGCGCTGGTGGTGGTCACCCACGATCGTTGGTTCCTGGATACCGTGGCCACGCGGACCTGGGAAGTCCACGACGGCACGGTCGATTTTTACGACGGCGGCTACAACGACTGGACCTTCGCCCGTGCCGAGCGCGCCCGGCAGGCCGACGCGGCGGAATCGCGCCGCCAGAACTTGGCCCGCAAGGAGTTGGCGTGGCTGCGCCGCGGGGCCCCGGCGCGTACCTCGAAGCCGCGGTATCGGGTGGAGGCGGCGGAGGCGCTCATCGCCGATGTGCCGGCGCCGCGCGACAAGGTGGAGCTGCTGGCGTTTTCGCGTCGCCGCCAGGGCAAGGTCGTCATCGAGCTGGAGCACGCGGCGCTCTCCGCGCCGGACGGTCGCCGGCTGGTGGAGGACTTGACGTGGCGGCTGGCGCCGGGCGAGCGCATCGGCCTCGTCGGCGTCAACGGCTCCGGCAAGACGACGTTGCTGCGGGCGCTGGCGGGCGAACACCCGCTGGATGAGGGCAAGCGTATCGAGGGGCAGACGGTGCGGTTGGGGTGGTTGCGCCAGGAGCTCGATGATTTGCCGTTGGACATGCGGGTTCTGGATGCGGTCGAGGACGTCGCCACCAATATCGAGGTCGGCGGCAAGATGATGTCGGCCTCTCAGCTCGCGGAGCGTTTGGGGTTCAGCCCGAAGCGCCAGCGCACGCCCGTCGGCGATCTTTCCGGTGGCGAGCGCCGCCGGCTGCAGCTGACCCGTGTGCTCATGTCGGAGCCGAACGTGCTGCTTCTCGACGAGCCGACGAATGACCTGGACATCGATACCCTCCAGGAATTGGAGGATCTTCTCGATGGTTGGCCGGGCACGATGGTGGTCATCTCCCACGACCGCTATCTCATTGAACGCATCTGTGATTCGACCTGGGCGCTCTTCGGCGATGGTGACTTGACCAATCTCCCGGGCGGCGTCGAGGAGTACCTCCGTCGTCGCCGGGAGTTGGCCGCGGCGGGCGTCGGTGGTGCCGCCCCGGCTCGTGACGCTTCCGGTTCCCGGCTTTCCGACGCCGCCGGTCCGGCATCGGGTTCGGGCACGGCATCCGGGTCGAACGGCACCGGTTCCGGCGCCGACGTTGGTTCGGCCAATTCCGGTGCCGGTGCTGGTTCTGGTGCGCCCGCGAAGAAGCTGTCGTCCCAGGAGGAGCGGGAGCTGCGCAAGGAGATGAACCGTCTGGAGCGGCAGCTTTCGAAACTTGGTGAGACGGAGTCGAAGCTCAACGACGAGATGGCGAAGATTTCCGAGGACGTCGCCAACCTCGACACCGCCCGCCTCGCCGAAATCGACCGTGAGCTCACCGAGTTGAATGAGGAGCGCGAAGAGCTCGAGATGCGGTGGATGGAAGTCGGCGAGGAGTTGGAGTAGCGGCCCGCCATTCGGGCCTCCAACGCTCGTCTGTGAGGGGGACTACGCCTGCTTGACGGCTTCGTTGTACAGGGTGAACAGGTGCGAGACGATGGCGAGCTCCCGCTCGGCATCGTCCAAACCTGAGAAATCCACGCCATAGGCATGTTCGACGGCGGCGTCGAGTTCCCGGTGCGCGTTCATCAATTCGGGGTATAGGAAGTCGTTGTCCGGGTCATACATGTCCGCCAACGTCGCCCCTTGGTAGGACTCGCGCGCGTCGAGGACCGCCTGGGCGCACGTCTCGATTCGTGCGATCGTGGTGTCGTCGGCGTTGGGCCAAATGAAGTTGTTGTAGACGACGCCTCCCGAGTAGCGGAAGTCGCCCTTCAAGCGGCCGGCGACGCTGCGCATCCACGCGTTATGAAACGTCGAGTGCAGCACGCCGAAGTGGAAGCGATTGGCGTTGGGGATGAGCAATGCGGCATCGCTTGCAAAGACCTCAGGGGCGAGAAGACCCAGGGGAAGGTATCGGCGGCGCTCCGATGAAACTCTCGGGACTATGACAGATTTTTCCTGGGAAAATATTTCGGTGCCCCCGCTGGCCGATGGCCGTGGGCCGGCCCGACTACTGGATATCCGCGCAGGCCGCAGCGCGGACGTGCTGCGCACGTGGCTGCAGGAACGCGACCCTGGTTTCCGCAGCCAGGTGCAGGTGGTGACAATGGGCGGCTTCACCGGCTACGCCACCGCCGTCGACCAGGTACTGCCCCAGGCGAGGAAGGTGATGGATCCGTTCCACGTCGTGCATCTGGCCGCGGACAAGCTCACTGGCTGCCGGCAGAGGCTCCAACGGGAAACCACGGGGCGGCGTGGACGCAAGGATGATCCGCTGTACAAGCACCGGCGGACCTTGCTGACCAGGAGGAACTACCTCACCGAGCGGCAGAACAGGCGGCTGGACCTGTTGTGGGCCACCGATGACG
>DUOR01000394.1 GCA_012838715.1 Actinomycetales bacterium | reverse complement strand
GGTGTCCCGGGCGGCGGGGGCGTTCGTCGTGAAGCGGTGGGTGGTTCAGTAGACCACGCCGAAGACCCAGCCGAGCAGCGTCATGCTGGCGGCGGAGATGACGATCAGCGCGATGATGTTCAGCCAGATGCCGGTGCGGACCATGTTGCCCATGGTGACGTAGCCGGAGCCGTAGGCGATGGCGTTCGGCGGGGTGGCCACGGGCATCATGAACGCGGAGGTGGCGGCCAGGGCGACCGGGACGGCCAGCAGCATCTGGTCGACGCCGAGGCCGATGGCCATGGCGCCGACGAGCGGCAGGAAGGTCGCGGCGGTGGCGGTGTTCGAGGTGAACTCGGTGAGCACGAGGACCACGGCGGCGACGATGACCACGAGCAGGATGATGGGCAGGAAGCCGAGGCCGGCCATCTGCTCGCCGATCCAGTCGGACAGGCCGTTGGCGGTGAACTGGTTGGACAGGGCGAGGCCGCCGCCGAAGAGGAGCAGCACGCCCCAGGGCAGTTCGAGGGCGGTCTTCCAGGTCATCAGCTTGGCGCCGTCGGGGCCGCCGGGGATGAGGAACAGGGCCACGCCGACGGCCATGGCGATGACGGCGTCGGCGACGATGGTGTCCGGCCAGATGACGGGCACGAACACCCACGACAGGGCGGCGGCGATGAACACGAGGAGGACGCGGATTTCGCCCTTCGACATCGGGCCGAGCTTGGCCAGCTCGTCCTTCATCAGCGAGCGGCCGCCCGGGATGTGGTCGATTTCCGGCTTGTACAGCACGTTGGTCAGCAGGAACCAGGCGGCGGCCATGAGGATGAGCGACACGGGCACGCCGACGAGCATCCACTGGCCGAAGCCGATGTTCACGCCCTGCTCCGCCATGTACGCGGCCAGCATGGCGTTCGGCGGGGTGCCGATGATGGTGCCCAGCGAGCCGATGGACGCGGCGTAGGCGATGCCGAGCATCAGCGCGATGCCGAAGTTCGACTTCGGCGCCTCGTCCGTCGACACGGTGGACGTGGAGTCCTCCCCGTCGCCGTCGTCGCCGATCGCGTCGGCGTCGTCAAGCAGGGAGTCGACGTCATCCTCGTCGGCGCCGGCATCCTCGGCGAAGGCCGCGCCGTTCTTCTCCTCGCGGAGCATGCCGACGATGAGCGAAAGGACGGACACGCCGATGGGCAGCATCATGACCGCCGTGGCGGTGTTGGAGACCCACATGGAGAGGAAGCCGGTGGCGATCATGAAGCCCAGGACCAGCAGCTTCGGCGAGGACCCCATGGCGACCAGCACCCACAGCGCCACGCGGCGGTGCAGGTTCCAGCGCTGCATGGCGAGGGCGAGCAGGAAGCCGCCCATGAACAGGAAGATGGTCGGCGCCGTGTACTGCCCGGAGAAGTCGCCGATTTCGGCGATGTTGAGCATGGGGAACAGCACCAGCGGCAGCAGCGCCGTCACCGAGATGGGGATGGCCTCGGACATCCACCAGGCGGCCATGAGCACGGCGATGGCGGCGGTGCCGCGCAGCGCGTGATCCTGATCCGACGGCATGAGGAAGTAAACCGCCAGGGCGAGCACCACGCCGATGGCCAGGCCCGTGCGTTTGCGGAACAGTTCCCGGGGCGATTCACCCCTGTCCCGCTGTCCGTCCGACAAATCCGCTGTTCTCTCGCGTGCTGCGGTCGCCTTCGATGTCATATCGTCTCCGGTTCGGGTCGGGCCGCCCGCGCGGGGCGACTGCTTCGCCCCGGGACGCGGGCAACGGCACTGGTGGTGCACTGGAAAAGTGAGCGATGTTACGCGCTCGCCATTCACCTTAACCGGCGGGCCCGGCGCCTAAAAGACCGGGAAATGAAACATCCGGCGTCGACCTATGGCGCGGTATCGCCCTTGCCGTAGGTGAGGCGCCGGTGCAGGGCCTCCAGCGGGCCGGGCTTGCCCGCCGTGTGCATCAGCCAGGCGCCGATGACGGTGACCAGCCACACGCCGGTGGCCATGGCGCTGACGGCGGTGACGGAGGCGCCGGCGAAGAGATCCAGGAACCAGGAGCCGGCGATGACGATGAAGAACACCGACTGCAGCACGTAGCCCGACATCGACCGCTGCCCCAGCGCCTGCAGCATCGCCAGCGGCAGCGGCGGCGCGAGCACCCTGCCCTCGCGGGCGGCGGCGCGGATGCGGCGCTGCCAGGGCAGGCAGGCCAGCGCGATGAGGGCGACGATGCCGGGCCCGGCGAACACGCCCGCCGCGGATGTCAGTCCGCCCCACAACGGTCCGTCGATGACGCCGAGCTTTGACAGGCCGGCGGGCACGCCGGTGGCGACGGCCGCGGTGACGCCCACCGCGGCGACGATGGCCAGCAGCTTCCGGTGCGCGTCCGATTCCTCGAGGATGCGCATGCGGGCGGCGACGAGGCCGGCGAGCATCAGCACGAACACCTGGAAGCCGGCGCCGACGAACACGATCGGCACCGTGACCACCGCGATGAGGCCCATGAGCAGTTGCCTGCCGACGTAACCGTCGCCGAAGGAGCCGAAGGGCGTGCCGCCCAAGTCCTCGAAGCCGCCGGGGCCCGCCATGCCGGCGCCGCCGGCGAACATCTCCAGCGCCGCCCCGAACACGATGTTGAAGATGATGCCGAGCACGCCGAGCACGCCCGCAATCCACAGCAGCGTCCTGTTCCGCAGCGGCACCATCAGCGTCAGCACCAGCCCGTAGAGCGCGTACAGGAGCAGGATGTCGCCCCAGAACAGCAGCACCGCATGGACCGCGCCGAACATGGCCAGCGCCCCGTAGCGGCGCAGCAGCAGGCCGCGGGCGCCGGGCCAGGGGGTGCCGCGCCCCGATTCGCGCATGACCAGCATGCCGACGCCGTAGCCGAAGAGCAGCGCGAACATCGGCAGGCCGCGGGTGTGCACGAGCACGTCGTTGATGACCGTGACGAACGGATCCGCCGGATTCGATCCGGCGTCCCCCGGCGCGGACCCGAACATCAGCCACGCGGTGGTCGCGTTGGCCACGGCGATGCCCAGCAGCATCAGGCCGCGGGCGACGTCGGGCGCGAGGATGCGCTCCTTCGCCGCGGTGTGGTGGAAGCCCGGCGTGACACCGGCCCCCACCGGCGGGGCCGGGGGCTGCGCGGCCGGCCGGATCAGGCGGTCGGGATGGGGGTGACGGTCGGGCCCGCCGACGGGCGCGGCCCAGCTTTCTTCGTCGTGTGGCCGGGTCATGGGCTCACCTTAAAGCCCGGACGGATCAGTTGCCGAGCTCGTTGGTGATGCACTCGTTGTACGCCGGCGTGTTGTACTCGTGGTGCTCGCACCGTTCGTGGGCGTTCTGCGCGGTGACGTAGATGGCCATGCCGATGGCGATGCCCAGCGAACCGGTGATGACGCCGATGAGGCCGAGGCCGAAGGCGCCGCCGGTGCGGGGCTGGCGACCGGCCTTCTCGATGCGCCGGTGGGCGCCGATGGACTTGATGATGGCGGTGAGGCCGAGCACCACCGCGACGGCGCCGATGGGGATGCCGATGAGGAACGCGGACGTGATCAGGCCGCCCATGCCCAGCACCATGGAGATCAGGCCCATCTGCCTGCCGACGCGGGCTCCGTCGATTCCGTCGGGCCCGTAGCCATCGGTCGGGGTGGTCTTGCTGCTCACGGTCGTGCTCCTCGTCGCGGTCCACGTGCGGCCCGTTGGCCGCCGTACCGAATGGGCATCTTAGCGGAAGCGCCCCGGGTGGCCGTCAGTTGAGGCCGAGCCGTTCGTCGAGCTGGTCGTTGATGCACTGCTCGAAGGCGGCGGGATCGTCGATGAGGTGCTCGCAGGGGGCGATGGAGTCCACGGTGAAGAAGATCACCCACACCATGAAGGCCGTGATGACGATGGCCACCACCGACGCGAGGATGCCGATGATCGACATCGCCGTCGTGCCGCCGGTGTCCCGCACCCCGAGCTTGCGGGCGGAGGCGGCGCGCCGCAGCGCGAAGGCGGCCAGGATGATGCCGACGATGCCCATGACGCCGCCGACGACGGCGAACGCCAGCGGGATGGCCAGGATGCCGAGGATCAGCGCGGCGATGGCCAGGCCGGTGCCCTTCGACGGCGCGTACCCGGTGGCGGGGCCCGCGGAGTAGCCGCCCTGGTAACCGGCGCCCTGGTAGCCGCCGCCCTGGTGGCCCCCGACGTTGTCGTGGCTGCCGTCGGGCGCGTCGAACGGGTCGTAGCCGCTGGTGCCTGGCTGGTTCATGGATCCTCCTGGTCGGGCGGTGGCGCGCTTTACGACGGAAACGCTACCCCACTCACCAGCGCCGCAGGTACGCGATGCGGTCCCGGAGCTGTTCGGCGGAACACAGGGCCGTCGGCGGGCCGCCGCAGTTGCGGCGCACCTCGTTGTGGATCTGCCCGTGCGCCCTACCGGTGCGGGCGGCGGTCATGGACACCAGGGTGTTCAGCTCCTTGCGCAGCTTCGGCAGTTCCTGGCTGGCGACGCCGCCCTGGCGCGGCATGGGCACCTTCGGGGCCTCGCCGACGGTCGCGCCGGCGCCGAGGGCGCCGTCGGCGCTCTTCTCCCCCGCGTCCAGCTCGCCGGTGCGGCGCTCGCGCTCCGCCTGGAGCTCCCGTTCCTTCAGCTGCTCGTCCTGCCGTTTGCGCAGCAGTTCCCGCATCTGCTCGGCGTCGAGGAGGCCGGGCAGGCCCAGGTAGTCCGCCTCCTCCTCCGAACCGGCGATGGTCGCGGTGCCGTAGGAGGAACCGTCGTAGATGAGGTAGTCCAGTTCCGCGTCGGCGCCGAGCGATTCGTAGGCCGGCAGGTCGTCGGGTTCGTCCTGGCGGCGGTTGGCCTCGGCGACGAGGTCGTCCTCCCAGCCCTCGCTGGGCCGGTGCGGCTTGCCCAGGATGTGGTTGCGCTCGACCTCCATCTGCGAGGCCAGGTCGAGCAGCACCGGCACCGACGGCAGGAACACCGAGGCGGTCTCGCCGGGGCGGCGGGAACGCACGAAACGGCCGATGGCCTGCGCGAAGAACAACGGGGTCGACGAACTGGTGGCGTAGACGCCCACCGCCAACCGCGGCACGTCGACGCCCTCCGACACCATGCGCACCGCCACCATCCATTCGTCGGTCGACTCGGAGAACGAGGCGATCCGTTCCGACGAACCGGGCTCGTCGGAAAGCACCAGGGCGACCGGGGTGGAGCTGAGCCCCTCGAGCACGCGCTTGTAGGCGCGCGCGGTGGCGGCGTCGGTGGCGATGACCAGGCCGCCGGCGTCGGGGATGTGGCGGCGCATCTGCACCAGGCGCGTGTGGGCGGCGCGCAGGACCGAGGGGATCCAGTCGCCCTTCGGGTCGAGGGCGGTGCGCCACGCCCGGGTCGTCTCCTCCGGGCTCATGATGGTGCCCAGGCGGGCGGCGAACTCCTCGCCCGCCGAATCCCGCCAGCGCGCCTCACCGGAGTACGCCAGGAACACGACCGGGCGGACGACGCCGTCGCGCAGCGCGTCGCCGTAGCCGTAGGTGTGGTCGGCGACGGACTTCTGGTGGCCGTCGCCGTCGTCGGCGTAGCGCACGAACGGGATCGCGGCGTCGTCGGAGCGGAACGGCGTACCGGTGAGGCACAGGCGGCGGGTGACGTCGCCGTACGCCTCCGCGATGCCGTCGCCCCAGCTCTTCGCGTCGCCGCCGTGGTGCACCTCGTCGAGGATCACCAGGGTCGGCCGGGCCGACGCGACGGCGTGGTGCTTGAACGGGTGGACGGCCACCTGCGCGTACGTGACCACGATGCCGTGGTACGACGGGTTCACCACGCCGCGGGCGTTGGAGAAGTTCGGATCGAGCGCGATGCCCGAACGGGCCGCCGACTCCGACCACTGCACCTTCAGGTGCTCCGTGGGGACGACGACGATGACGCGCTCGACGACGCGACGGGACAGCAGTTCCGCGGCGATGCGCAGGGCGAAGGTCGTCTTGCCGGCGCCCGGCGTCGCCACCGCGAGGAAGTCACGCGGATTCGTGGCCAGGTACTTGTCCAGCGCGTCCTGCTGCCACTTCCGCAGCCCCGTCACTTGCGGCGCAGGGTCTTGTAGATCCGCTCGCAATCGGGGCACACCGGCGAGCCGGGCTTGGCGGACTTCGTCACGGGGAACGTCTCGCCGCACAGCGCGACGACGTACTCGCCGGAGACGGCGGAGTTCACGATCCGGTCCTTCTTGACGTAGTGGAAGAACTTCGGGGTGTCGTCCCGCGTGGTCTCGTCGACGTGCGTGTCGGTCCGTTCGATGGTCTTCGTGGTCTTCAAAGGGGTGCTCACGAATCCGATTGTGCACCATCGCCCGGATTGCCCCTCATCGGGTCGGCCCGCGCGGCCCGTTTCCGGTGGTGGGAGGCCCCCGGGATGCGTCCGGGAATGGGCGGCGTACGGTGTGGGGTATGTCCAGACGGCGTCGTACCCGCGGGCCGGATCCGGTGCTCATCACGGATGCGCGCCAATCGCGGATCCGCAACTACAACTACCGGCGGCACACGTACGCGATCCTGCAGTGGTCCCGTGTGCCGCTGCTGCTGTTGGCCGCCGGCGCCTACCTGTGGTGGGACTTGGCCTGGCTGGCCGCCGTGCTGACCGTCCTTTCGGTGCCGATGCCGTGGATCGCCGTGGTCATCGCCAACGGCCAGGGCGAGGTCGCCGACCGCCGCGCCCCGCGCGTGTACAAGCCGGGCGTCGTCCGCGAGCAGAACCGTCGCTGGGAGGAGGAGCAGGCCCGCGCCCGCGCCCTCGGCCCCACCGGCGCCGGCCCCGGCGCGGAGACGGCCGACAATTTGCCGGACCTGGTGCGCCCCTCCCAGGATCTGGGCCCTTACGGTGGTTTCGAT